>JAIRKI010000082.1 GCA_031260185.1 Synergistaceae bacterium
GGTGACTGGAGTTCAGACGTGTGCTCTTCCGATCTTTTATAAAGAGGGTGCGGGGAGCTTGCTCCCTGCCGGGTGCGGGCGGAGCCCGCGGTTTTTTGCACGCGATGTTTCTTGCGTTATTCGTTGCGGTTTCTTTTTTTGCAGCGTCCGCGCCAAAGTCGGATGCGGCGCAGAATATCCGGATCAAAGTCGGGATCGCGGACGGCGCGCGAAGCGGCAAAGTCATCGGCGACGGCGTAATTTTCACCGATGCCGGGGGTAAAAAAGAGAGCGTGAAGAACGGTACCGTCGTCAAAGCGTCCGGAGGCGGCCTGTCCGTGGGCGAGGATGTGTTGTCGTTTCCGGTGACGGCCGCGGCGAAGGGCCCGGTGGGATGGAACGATGTGAAATATCGCGGCAAGCTGACTTTCATAAAAGCCGGATCGGGTTTCACTGTGGTGAACGAGTTACCGCTGGAGGATTACGTCAGGGGAATCCTCCAGGCGGAGATGGCGGCCGACTGGCCGCCCGAGGCGTTGAAGGCCCAGGCGATTCTGGCGCGCACGTACGCCGTCAGAAACAGGGGCAGGTTCGGCAAACGCGGCTACGATTTCGACGCGGGCGAGAACTCGCAGGTGTACAGGGGCGTGAACGCCGAAAGCCAGCGCACCGACAAGGCCGTCAGCGAGACTGCCGGAATGATGCTCACGTGGGACGGCTCTCCCGCCGACGTGTACTATCACTCGGACAGCGGCGGCGCGACCGCGGACTCCGTGGACGTGTGGGGCTCGGCCAGACCGTATCTGCGCGTACAGCCGGAAATCGCGCGGTATATCTCTCCTAACTCCACATGGAACACGACTCTCACCGAAGCCCAGGTGACGTCGATACTGTCGAAAATGAAACAGAACGTCGGCAAAGTGAGCGGCATCGAGGTGGCGGCCGCCGACTCGGCCGGGCGCGCCGTCACGCTCAAGGTGATGGGAGAGCGCGGAACCGCCAGCGTCAAAGCGCACGCTTTCAGAATGGCCGCCGGAAGCAGGGTGATAAAGAGCACGAACTTCCAAATCTCGCGTGACGGCAAGGCGTCCGCACCGGTGGCAACGCCGGCGCCGGTGCCCAAACCGCCGGCGGCTCCTCCAGCTCCAGCTCCGGTCCCGCTCCCGGCCCCTAAAGGCGACCCGCTCATCGCGATGATAAAGGCCGAAATATTTACGCCCAAAGAATTGCTCGACATGTTCTCTCATCCCGAAAAAAGAGGAGAATACCTCAAAATCGGCTACGAACGGATGATCAAAACCGCGCCCAAAAATTTGACGGCCCCAAGGCCCAAGCCTCTCGCCGCCGAAATTCCCGCGCCGGCGCCCATTCCGCCGGCGCCAATCGCGCCTCCGGCGGCGCAAATAGGAGCGTTTGTGTTCTCTGGCAGGGGATGGGGACACGGCGTCGGGCTCTCGCAGTGGGGGGCAAAGGCAATGGCCGAGAAGGGGATGAAATGCGCGGAAATTCTGGGACATTACTTTCCAGGCACGAAAATATCGAAGTGACGGAGCGCGATCTCAATGACATTTCGTCCTATGATTACGACATCCCTCCCCATCTGATAGCCCAGAATCCAAGCCCGCGAAGGGACGGCTCGCGGCTGATGCGGCTTTTCAAAAGCGACGGCGCGACGGAACACCGCTGCTTTTCGGAACTGCCGGATATTCTGGCATCCGGAGATCTGCTCGTGATGAACGACGCGAGGGTATTCAAAGCCCGCGTGAAAGGCAAAAAAATCCCCGGAGGCGCGGCTGCCGAAATATTTTTCCTCTCCCCGGCCGACGGGCAAAATGAGTGGCGCGCGCTGGCGCGTCCGGGCCGAAAACTTTTGCCAGGTTCGTCTGTGCTGCTGGGCGACGGAACGGTGTTGAAAATCACCGGCAGGTCGTCCGACGGCGCCAGAACGGTAAAATGTCCCGACAGCGTCTCTCCATGGAACATCTTCGAGCGCTTCGGCTCGATTCCGCTGCCCCCATACATAAAGCACACCGACGCGCCCGACTCAAGATATCAGACCGTCTACTCCAACGCCGAACACAACCGTTCCGTGGCCGCCCCCACCGCCGGGCTGCACTTCACCCCGGAGCTGCTGGCGAAACTGCGCGGTCGCGGAATTGAGACGGCGTTTCTGACGCTCGACGTCGGCATAGGCACGTTTCGCCCCGTGAAAACAGCCGACATAAGGGAACACAAAATGCACCCGGAACGCTGTTATATGGACGAAACCTGCGCAAGCGCGGTAAACGCGGCAAAATCGGAGGGGCGAAGGACGATCGCCGTCGGCACGACCGCCGTCCGCGCGCTCGAATCGTTCGCCGGATCATCCGGCATGGTGTCCGCCGGAACGCGCGACACGGATATTTTCATAAAACCCGGCTATCGATTCAAAATACCCGACGCACTGATAACCAATTTCCATCTTCCCAAAAGCACGCTTTTGATGCTGGTCGCCGCCTTCGCCGGCCGCCAAAACACAATGCGGGCATACGCCGAAGCCGTGACCCTGCGTTACAGATTTTTCTCGTTCGGCGACGCGATGCTGATTGAATAAAAGATTGGGAGTGGTTTCCTTGAGATACTTGAGATTGGTCGGTATTTTCACCGCTCGTTGTGGACGAAGACCAGGGTCAGTCAGGTTATATGGTAAAATTTCAGCGAACCGTCATGCTCGAATCAAGGGAGGCGCGTCCGCTGGGAATTTTCTTCGGTACCGTATTCTGCGTTTATCTGGCGATCAACGGTTATATGTTTGTCAGGCTTTATTTCACGCTGTCCGGCTTTACGATACTGCGCGCCGTGTCGTGCGTAACGCTCGCGCTGTTTGCCGTCAGTTTTCCGGCGGCGCGCCTGCTCTCTGGCAGAGCGCCTCAGCCGCTCATAAACGCTGCGTCGTTCATGAGCGCGCTTTACATTTCGCCGATGCTGTACGGTTTTCTGCTGACGCTCGCGGCGGATACCCTTCGCCTCATAAACAACGTTGTCGCAATAACCCGGCTGCCCCCCCCGTATTCCGCGAAAACACGGCTGAGCGTCGTCGCGTTCGTCGCGGCCGCGAGCGTCGTAATAACGCTCGCTGGAGCGTGGAACGCCGGCAACCCGGTTATCCTGGAGCGTCAGGTGCGCGGCGGTGATTTTTCAAATACGGCGGACGGCGATTTTTCCCTCAGAATAGCGTTGCTCTCGGATATTCACCTGGGGCGGCTTACCGGGCCGGGATATCTCGAAAAACTGGTTTCGCTCGTCAACGGCGCTTCGCCGGACATCGTCCTGATACTCGGAGATACCATAGACAGCCCGGAATTTTTTCGCGACGAAGCCAAAAAAACGGAGGCCGCGAATCTGCTGTCCTCGTTTGAATCCACATACGGGACATGGGCCGTCATGGGCAACCACGACTATTACTCGGGCCGCGACGACGTCGAGAATTTTTTCGCGGATACCGACGCGCGTCTCCTCATCGACGAAGCCGAGACAGTGGGCGGGAAATTCGTCCTCGTGGGACGCGACGACAGGGCAGGGGCACGTTACGGGCGCGCCCGCGAGAGCATAGGCGACATAGTATTCCCGATAATGTCCGGCGGCTTCCGTTATCCCATGATCGTGATGGACCATCAGCCCTTCGAACTGGAGGACGCGGCGGACGCCGGCGCTCTGCTTCAGGTCTCGGGGCACACGCACCGCGGGCAATTATTTCCGATCAATTTCGTTGTGGCGCGCATATACGAAAAAAGCTACGGGCTTTACAAAAAAGGAAACACGCATTATTACATTTCGAGCGGTGTGGGCGTATGGGGCGTTCCGGTGCGGACGGTCGGCCGTCCGGAGGTCGTGATCCTCAATTTTGGCGAAAAAGCGAAAGATAATTGATATGATCGAAAGAAACTATCTCAGGCGCGCGGCGAGAGCGCGTTACGTGCTGCCCATATGCGGGAGGAAGCAACGCGCCGAGGGCGTTTTCTTTGTTCATGGCCGTCATGGCGATGCCGTTCCTCATGGCTTACGGGGATGGGGAAGTGACGGACGCCAAATTGGTTCCGATAGAGGGAGACATTGATATGGATCACAAGACCGGCAACGACATTGTTGAAAAAGTGCGCGGCCTTTTGCGGGAAAACTCCGATGAGGAAACGAGAATCGGCAGCCGCCGGTTTTTCAAGAAGAACGAATGTATTCTCGCGCATGGCGTAAAAAGCGCCGCCGTCAGAAAAATCGCCAAGGCCGCCTTCGCGGAGATCAGGGGATTGCCCAAAAACGACATATTCGCCCTTTGCGAGGACTTCTGGAAATCAGGATACATTGAAGAAATCGGCGCTGCCTGCGAGTGGTCTTACGCCGTCCGCGGACAGTACATACCGGAGGATTTTTCGATTTTTGAGAAATGGGTCGATATCTACGTAAATAATTGGATGGCCTGCGACACTTTATGCAATCATACTATAGGGACTTTCATCGAGATGTATCCGAAATTCGCCGCGAGCCTGACAGGTTGGAGCAAATCGAAAAGCAGATGGAAGAAGCGGGCTTCCGCCGTAAGCCTGATCATCCCGGCTCGCAAAGGGCTCTTTCTGCCTGAGATTTTCGAGATCGCGGATACGCTGATTTCCGACCCCGACGATCTCGTGCAAAAAGGTTACGGCTGGATGTTGAAAGCGGCGAGCGACGCCCGCCGGTCTGAGGTTTTTGATTTCGTAGTGGCCCGAAAAGGGGTAATGCCTCGTATCGCGTTTCGCTACGCCATCGAGAAAATGCCGCCCGAACGCCGCGCCGAGGCAATGAAAAAGAACGACAAATCAGGAGCCTGAACGATAAATTGGCGTCACGCATCAACGCCGACTTCGGCTGGCTTTTCCTCGGGATCGACCGGGGTCATGTTTGCCCGCAGACCGTGCTTCACCAGCAATTCCACGATACGCCGCGGGTATTTTACGGGCACTCCGCCTATCAGATCGGTACTCGAAGCTATGCCGTCCGCTATTTTGGCGATGGTTTCGAGCAGCAGGCGGTCGTCGGCGTCAAGACATTTGTCCATCGTCTTCACCAGCCAGGCGAGATGGCTGGCGGCCCAGCCCGGAACGACCCGCCAGTGTTTGTCGATCGCGTTCCAGACGGACATCAGCGCGCGCTTGATATCGCCTTCGAACAGTTGCCTCTGCGCGACGGCGCGATCCGCGAACCACGCCGAGATTTTCTCTCCCTTCTTGAACATGGTTGCTTCGTCTATGATGGACTGATACGATACCTCCGTGCCGAGAAGCTCCGACAGTATCTCCCTCGCCTCGTCGTCGGCGCCGCCGGCCACGTCCACGGCGTTCGACAGCATCTGCTCGGCTTTGAACGGGTTGGGCTGGTGGGTGAGATCGTGTCCCATGAGCACCCTGGCGTAATCCTTGAAGAAAGCCGCCATGTCGTCGACCGGCATTTCTTTGCCCTCGAAATCGGCCGCGGCGGCGTCCATGAAAGTCGTGGCCAAAGCCGCGCGGCCCTCGTTTTTCAAAAGCAGCGCCGCGTAAGCCCATAGCACGCGCCCCGGCCATTTGAGGCGAATCGGATCGCATCGCATCATCACGTTGTCGATTTCCAGGCGTATCTCAACCGCGCGGTCATCATCCGCCTCTTCCAATTCGGTAAACAGCCGCACCGCCCTGTCCCACGCGTCATCGGGCGTCAAAGGACCGAATTCGAGACGCCCGTCGCCCCAATAGGCGACCGCGCGTTCGGCGTAGGATATCCATCTGCGGACGAAGGATACCGCCGCCCTGTGGGAATCGACCACTTCCTTATGCATCAGATACCATCGCTCGACGGTTTCCACGTCGTCCAGCGAACGCGTAAGCGCGAGTTCCATCGTCGCGAGTCTCGTGTAGCTCTGCCCGATGAAATCGAAAACGGGGCTCGACGCGTGGATGTTGTCGATTTTAGCGCCCGTCCTGGCGGCGTATTCTCTGCGTCTCGCCTGATCGAGGCCGGGGGCCGCCGTGCTCTTCATCAGCCGTTCGACCTCGTCGAGACCTTTCGAGATGATGTCGAGGCTGGTATACTGTTTTTGAAGGCTCGCCAGGACGCGGGTCTTTATCTCGGATAATTTCGTCTCGCCGGCTCCGGCCTTTATGACATCCGCAGGAGTGGCGTCGAGCGGCGATTGTTCGATTATTTTTTCCTCTATGAATTTCGCGAACGGCTCTATCGTCGTCCCCGCTATGAGGGCCCCGCCCTCGGTGCAATCGGACGTGGGAATGCCGGAACTGAAGACGAGCGTCTCCAAAAAACGCAGAAAAGATATCCACGTACTGGTGGTCTTGACCATTCCGCCCAGAGCGCCGGGGATTTCGATGGCGCCGGTTCTGTCCGCTTTACCCCCCCCGGCGACGTTGCCGGAGTGCGATGAGCCGTCCTCGCCGAAAGCCAGATCCTGGCCGATGATCGCTATCGACGAAGCCCCCATGTAATGGGCCAGGGAATAATTCATATGGGCGACCGATATTCCGGAGGTGAGTCCGGAACCGCCCAAAACGCCTCCGGCAAACCACGCGTCCAGGACCACTTCTTCCTTATAGACCAGGCAGCAGGGCCCGGGCCACCGCCCCGAAGTCCAGGGCACGCAGAGGCTTTGGGCCACCAGCAGTATGTCGCGGCACTCGTCGTGAAATTCCTCGACGATGCCCGAGAAGAACAACCTGTACGTGTCTATGACCCGCTCCAGCGAGGTGACTATATGCGGTTTTATGCCGTTTCGGAGCAGTTTCCCCAACACGGCGTCAGCCACCATGATGAGGCACTTGTCCTGGATATCCCTGAGCAGCGTGAAATTCTTGTCGAGAGAGGGGCCTGCCGCCACGCACACCGCCGGGCGTCCGGCGAATTTCTTGAACAGCGGCTCCAATCTCGGCCCGAAAGCAATCTGTGGCGACATCAGGGCTATCTGGCGGAAACCGAGCAACGTGTCCTCCGCCGAGTTGCCGAGATAAGCCAGCGTCACCGTGACCCATTCCCTGATTCCCTCGAGCATTCGTGAAAATCGGTCCCGCCAGATGTCCAATTCGCCGTCGTGCGCCGACAGCATCGAGAGCGCGGCCGCGAAAAACCCTATGGGCCGGAGTGACGCGCCCAGGCATTCCTCGCGCAAAATTTGCGTGTTGAGGAAAACCGAATCCCGCTTTTCTTTTTCGGTGTTTCCGACGGACGAACCCTCGATCAAAAAGACGAGCCGGCATTGTTCGGGGGCCGCCTCGTAGACATGGGTCATATGCAGCGTATATGCCAGAAGACCTATGTTTGGCTCCGCCACTATCATGGCGAGCGCCGCCTCCGGCAGGGCGCGTATGGCCTTGAAGAGATAGGGGGGCGTTCCCACGCCGTACAGGATGAACACCGGCTTGTTCCTGTCCTCGCGTTTCTTTCGGCTCCAGTTGAAATTAGGCTCGCCGTTCCGCTCGAAAAACGGCTCGTCCGCGAGGCCCTCCACCCATTTTCCGGCCGGGGTCGCGTTCTCGTAATGCTCGAAAGCATGGCCGTTTTGCTCGACATAAGTTTCAAGCGCCGCCGCCAACTGGGGCTGACGGGATTTCAGTTCCCTGATGTTGCTCCGCCACACCGACAGGCTGTCAGGGGCGCGGTGTAGTTCTTTGGGCATTGCCGAACCTCATTTCTTCTTTTTTTTCGCAAGCAGGTCGGACACGCCGGCTTTCGTCTTTATGACCGGTATTGTCGGAACGGGCAACACCGAAGTCGCGGCGGAGGCTTCCTCGGCGGCTTTGATGTTCTCGGCCACTATCGCCTCCCACAGTTCCTTGCGCCAGACCTGGATGTCGCGCGGGGCCTGGATGCCCAGACGAACCATCTCGCCCTTCACCTCGACGACCGTTATCTCGACTTCCTCTCCAACGCGCAGCACCTCGCCGGATTTTCTGCTCAGCACAAGCATGACTAAACGCCCGCGCCTTTCGAAGTCATCGCCTGTTCGCGCATCGAATTCCTCATACTATCGTCGAGCACCGGATGCCTGAAATCGTAGTCATTGTTCAGCGCTATGGTTTGCATGGCCAAACGCTTCGCCCTGTTCACCACTATCGGCGCCTTGAGGTTCGCCGTCATATCCCACGGGCGGTCGGGCGGAATGGTTACCACTATCAGAATCGTGACGTTGCCCTCTTTCACGTCGCCTATCGGTTCCAGGGAGTCGCGCGGTATCTGGGCGTTGTAGTCGTTTTTCACCGCGTCGGGCGTGGCGACCGGCAGGGCGAGCGTTTCGTCCTCGGCGCTGTGCATCCACATGATGGCGTTATCTTCGTCGCCGATCAGTATCCATCGGCGCTTATCCTCGAAACCGGGAATCCCGAGCGGGAACTGAATCACGTCCCCCTCGTCTATCTCCAACTCCCCGAATCGTGTGGATGTCAACTTGATCATCTATATTCCTCCCTGAACATTGAATAACCCATGCGGAAAATCACGACAGAAAATTCAGCAAACTCGGCTGAAGCATCTGCGCTATGGCGGCGAGGGTCGCCTGATAGACGCTCGCCGACATCTCGAAATTGGTGAACGCCTCCGCGAGATCTATCCCGACCGTCTGTGTGTAGAGGTCGGTGTAGCTCGTGTTGTTCGACGTCATGCGATACACCGCCGTCTCGTACCGGTTGGTGAGCGCTCCTTCCTGCGCCCTGCATTTGAGCAACGTGGAGAACCAACTGTCGAGCTGTGACAATATCGTGTCGCTCAGTCCGTCGACATTGCCGCCCTCCACCGTGTTTATCAGGTTGTCCATGACGCCGAAGAAATCAATGTCGTAAGTATTGTTTCCCGTGCGGTACGTCACGTTCTGGTTGAACGGGCCGCCGTTTCCGTGATCGTTGCTCGCCGTATTCTCCCCCGGCGTGAAGCCCAAAGCCACAGGAATGTCTCCCGTGCCGGACAACTCGAAATTATACCCTTTGGGCGACCATATCGCCAAGCGTTTTTCCGTCACAGCGCCTGTGGCGTCTTTGCTCACGAGGACTTCCGCGCGTATGTCCTGCCCCTGAAAGCGCGTGTTTATCATGTCCGCAAGTTCCTCGACGCTCGACACGACCGGTCCGGGCGGGGACGAATTGGAGTCCCAGAGGTCGATCGTATGAGCCGCGCCGTTCACGGTTATCGTGAGCGTCGAATCGGGAGCCAGCGCACTGAAATTAAAATTTTTCAAGTCGTCGGTCCCGACAAGTCCCGTGTCGAGCCCCATTGTCTTCGCGGCGCTGCCGTTCACGTCGAATACCGAGACCGCCGAGCCGTCTTTGGCCGCTATCGCGAGCCTCACCGTTCCACCAGTGCCGACGATATTGTTGGGGTCGACGATGTCGCTGTCGGAGAATGAGACGTCGAGCCAACTGCCGGCGTAATCGCGTATACGGTTCGCTATCGTCTGCAAATTCTCACCGGCGAGCACAGGAACATCGATGGAACGTCCCGGCGTGCTTATGCGAATCAGCCCCGGGCCAAACGTATCGGTGTCAACCATCGGTGTGGTCGCGGTGATACCGGCGTTAATGCCAAGCTGAGTGGCTATGCCTCCCGTGTACTCGCTGAACCTCGGGTCGCCGTAGGCCGCGTCAACTACGCGCAGGGGCTCGCCCGAGAGCGCGTACACTGAGTACGTGTCTTTATCGTGGTTGCCGGATGGCGATATGCTTTCGCCGACGCCCAGCAGCTTTCCGCCATACTGCTCGTTCACCTGATCCCTTATCGCTTCCGCCACGAGTTTTCCGTTATAGCGGTTGTTCTTGCAGACTTTGACCTCGAACTCTCGGTCGCCGACCGTGACCTTGAGGATGGCAGGCATGTTCTCCTCGAAAAATCCGGTCCCGTCGCTTGGATATCCCTCTCCGGTCGCAAGAGGCGCATCGGCGTTGGTATCCCAAAGATCTTTATTTTCTATTGTGAGAGCGGTGCCGATGCCCAATTGGGCAGCGTAATCGCCGGCCGGCGCGCCGGTTTTGCCGAGCCCGTCGTACACGGCGAACGGCTCTCCGTCCACTGTGCGCAGTATCAGGCGCTTTGTGGCGCCCTCGGCGTTTTCGCCGCTGTTGCCGAGCGGATCCAAAAACGGGGCCGTGCCGTCCGCCCCGTCGGTCTCGACGACCGCCTGGAGCCAGTCGCCGCACACGCTGTTGATGCGGGCGGCAAGTTTGTCGAGCGTCAGGCTTGGGTCGTCGGCGATGAATACCTCCGCCGTCTTGTTTCCGCTGACGAAATTGAGATGAACGGCTTTATCGGGAGCTGTAGTATTCCAACCCGAGGCCGAAACCGGTATTTCGACGCTCTTGAGGGCCGTCTCCATTTGCATCATCGCGGCGAAGCCGATATGAGTGTGATCGGCGTTTTCAACTATATCCCGCGAGCCCACGACGAAATCGCGCGCGATATCCGTGGCGTCGGCCGCGCCCTTGAAGCCGCTGAGCTTGAACGGGCCGCTCGCCGTCTCGATGAGGAGCCACTGCGTTTCCTCCCCGTCGTCGTTCAATCCCCGTTGCACGGTGACAGTCGCGTTGAGACCGGAAATCGTGTCGAGAAAGCTTTGAAGTTTATCGGCTATATCTGCATTATCTTCATCTTCAAGCTTCAAAGATCCCGTTTCCGTGAGGTCGAGCCAATATTTTTTGCCTCCGTACTCGAACGCCAGCGCGCCTTCTTTGCCCGCCTCCAGTTCGAAATCCATCGCGAGGGGAGCCGTCTCCGCCGTATATTTCCCGTCGCTGTTGGCCTGTCCGTTCGACGAGGCGTGAACGCCGTCGGAAAAGAGCGGCACGAGCCCGCCGTCGGCCGTGACGCTGAACGCCTCTCCGTCGGCGGTATCCGCTGTGATGACGAGTGCGCCGTTTGCTGCGACTGACGCGTTAAGGCCGAAATTCGGGTTGCCGCTTTTGTAAGCGCTGATCGCGCTCACGATACCGTTCATATCGCTGCTCTGGGGAATCGGAATTTTAAAGACGTTATATCCCTGCTCAATCGTTATCACGCCGTCGGAGAGCGTTTCGAAATTCGTGGGCGTGCTGCTGAACGCGAACGACTTCACCGTCTGCACGCCGCCCTCCTTCTGAGATTGGACGGTGGCCTGCTGCGTCGCGAAGAACTGCGTCGCGCCTCCGGTGGTGGTGATGGTGAAACTGTCGTCTGGGTTTCTGGCGACAACGTCTATCCATTCGTTGGTGCCGTCGCTCTTGTACGAAGCCCATATTTTCCCGTCCTGAAGGCTGTTCAGCTTATCGGCTATATCCTCGAGCGTGTCGTCTTTCTCCACATCTATGCTGTATATCGAGTTATCCCCGAAACGAATCGTCACGGTGCCGTCCGACGACGCCACGCGGCCCGGGTCGCCGTAAGCCGCGCCCTTTATGCCCTTGGAGACATTTATCGGGTCGGTCTCGGGCCAGCTCGTGAGACGCACCGGCTCGCCGGTCAGGCTTTGAATCTGGAGATACTGCACTCCCCTGTCGAAATCCTTCACGACGGTGGCCTTCAGCAGTTTGCTCACGTCGCCCATCTCCGTGCTGCCGTTTATCATATCGGCAATCTCGTCGAGGCTCCAGCCTTCGAGCGGTTCGCCCGGGTCGCGGTAACGGTTGTAGTCGGCGGTGTCGGTGACGCCGTTCGCCATCTCGTCGGTCCATTTCTCGGGTATGCGCACCTTTACCGTGCCGGAACCGACCTTGAACTCCAGTATCTCGCTGCGGCCCGTCCATGTGAAGTCCATCGCCGTCTCTATTCCCACGAGGCGGTTCGTGGTCTCGTCGAGCGGGAACACCTCGCGCCCGGTGAGTGAGACTTTGCCGGTCTGCTGGCGCGCGAACTCCCAGTTCAGCGCGTAGTCGCCGCCGTTGTAAACTATGTCCCCGTTGGGGCCGACGGTGAACGGCGCCGTGCCGGTCTTGAGGCCCGCGAAGATGTAATTGCCTCCCATCGCGGAATTCGCTGTCGACAGCAGGGCGTCCTTTATTTCGCGCAGTTCCTTCCCTATGGCGTCACGGTCGGCGCTTTCGAGCGCGCCGTCGCCGCCCTGCACGGCGAGTTCCCTTATGCGGACGAACAGGTCGTTCATGTCGCTGAGGGCGTCGTCGGTGAATTTGAGCCACGAGACCGCGCTTTGAAGGTTGCTGATGTACTGATCGGTCTCGGCCATCATCGTCTCCAGGTTCATACCCTTTGTGACGGCGTTCGGGTTCTGCGAGGCGTACTGATATTTTTTCTGCGTCGATAACTGCTGCTGTATGTCCAGCAGTTTGTTGAGATTCGTGTGCATGTCGTTCAGCATCAACGACCGCATCATGCCGTTTGTCACCCTGTAAGTCATGGTATTCGCCGCCTCCTTACGCGCCCATTCCGTTTATCACGCGGTCAAGCATGTCGTCGAGCGCCGTCATGTAACGCGATATGGCGCCCACCCCCTGCTGAAATCTGATTATGTCGAGCATCTCCTCGTCGGTGCTGACGCCCGTCACCGCGTCGCGCCGCGACTGTATCTGGTCGCACACGCCTTGCTGGGTATCCAGCATGTAGTTTGCCTCGTAACCCTTCACGCCGAGATCGCCGACGAACAGTTGAAAATATTCGTCGAAATCGGCGGTTCCCGATGCGAAGGTCTTGACCTGTTTCAACTGCGCCGCGCGCAGGGCGGCGTCTCCGTCGCCGACGCCCCGGCTGTATCCGAGGCCGTCGCCCGCGCCGGTCGCTATCAGGCTCAGATCGGCGGACAGCGCGTCGTTGACGCCGAGTTTTTTCGAGGCGCCGTACCGCGCGTTTATGTGGTCGAAATACGCCGTGCCGGTGGTCGTGATGTTCTCGCCGATGCCGTGCCCGGAGTAGTGTATCGCGTTCGTCTCCTTCACCATCTCGTAGGCGAGGTCGTCGAGATAATCCTCCATGCCGAGCGCGAGGTCGTCGCGCGCCTCCAGCATGGCGTAAATCTCGCCGTTCGTGATGTGAGGCTTCACACTCACCAGCGTCGCCGGATTGCCGGACGTGAGGCCCCACCGGTCGTAAAAGTGGTTCAGCCCCGTCAGGTTGAGACGCACGCCCGCGCCGAAACGCCCCAGACTGTCCGCCATGGGATTGTCCCACGAGACGAGATTGCCCAGTTTGTCGGTGGTCTTGAAAACGCGCGCGTCCTTGAAACTGTTGCTCTCCGACAAAAAATGCTTTCCGTCGTAGATAAAGTAAGCGTCGTTGACGTACGGATCACTCCTGTCGATGGTGGTGGCGGCTTTTGTGTCGGAACTGAGCTGCATGTAGCTCGTGCCGTTCCCCGCCGAATCGACAAAGCCCAACAGCTTCGCGACGGAAAAATCGCCGTTCGCCCCGCACACGCCGCCGGGCAGGACGTTTACGCGGTTCGCCTCGCCCGACACGTCGCTCGTGAGAGCGATATAATACGAGCCGTTCGGCTCCTGTATCACGTTAGCGTGCAGCCACTCCTCCGCCCCGTCCGGAGCCGTCCCCGGAGGGTTCGTGGCGTAAGCCGCGCTGTTGTCGCCCGACACGAGGGTCGTCTGATACGCCGCGTTTATCTTGTTGGCTATCGTGGTCAGCGAGTCATCCTCTGTCACCTGTATCTCGACGGCGGGGTTTTTGTTGGCTATTCCAAGGTCTTGCGCCAGCGTTCCCCTGATGTCGGTTATCGACAAGAGGTGTCCGCGCATGTCCTCGGTGTTCGCGGCCTCGATACTCATCTTCTGCGCGCCGCCGTCGAACGACAGGCTGAGCTGCGGGTACATGGCGAGGACGTTTTTGATGTCCTCCAGGGTGAGATCGCCGTTCGCGTTCTCTATGGTATCGGCGGGAAGGCCGGTGGACGCGCCATCACGGGTCACAATCCACGCTCCTGTACCTAACGTTCCCGCGGTTTCGTCGTAATGAAACCTCACGTATGTCTCGAACTCCCCGGCCGCTACGCGGAACTCGTAATCGTTTCCGTCGGCCGCGGCGTTTTTGACGATGCCGTTCGTATCGCTATATACATTGCTCGACGCCTTCACGCCCGCGTTGCCGACTTGGAGTGAAAAAGAGCCGCTTATTCCAAGAGCGGCGTTCTTGTCGTATATGGTGTCGAGACGTTCGCCGCCGTCGATTATCCCTTTCGCCCCGCCCACCGTCCAGGTTTTTCCGTTCGCGAGACGCTCCACGAACAGCTCGTGCAGGCCGTTTCCGGGGCAGCTCGCGGGATCGGTCGCCCCGCGCTCTATAACCGCCGTCGCCACGCTGTAGTCACTCACGTGATCGTACTGGTTGTACTCGATCTGCACGTCGTAATAGCTGGTGTTGCCGACCATCGGGACCAGCACCAGGTGACGCACGTTCTTTATCGCCCCGTCGCAGCCGTACTCGGCGCCGCCCTGAACGAGCAGCTTGCCGTTGATGTCTATCTTGTAATCGCCGTCCGACTCGTCGAGCGAGGGGCTTCCCACCGTCGCGCCCGTCAGTTTGCAGAGGCGTTCGGCGAGCAGGTCGCGCTTGTCGAGGAGGTCGTTCGGGTTCTCGCCCTTGTTCAGCGCGTCCGTAATTTCGCCGCACAGCACGGCTATGTCGTCGATGAGTTTATTCGCTTCTTTTACCATGTCGACTATCTGGCCGTTGATGTCGGAGCGGTAAAGATCGATATTGCCTCTCATATCGGACAGGGCTGAAATCATCGACTCCGTGCCGGACAGCGTTACGGAACGCGCCGTCTCCAGGCTCGGATCGAGGTGAAGGGTTTCGAGCGCCGTCCAGAAATTGTCGATGGTCGTCTGGAGCGTGCCTTGATCGAGCCGCCCCGTGTAGATTTCGATGTTTTTTATCGACGCCGCGCGCGTCTCCCAATAACCGAGCGTCGGGATCTGCGCCCTGTACTGCGCGTCGAGGAACAGGTTTCTTGCCCTCGTGACGGAATCCACGGACACGCCGCCGCCCATCGTCAACGAGCCCTCGGTCACGGGCGGCGCTGTGGAAACGTTGACGCGCTGGCGCGAAAATCCATCGACGCCGGAATTGGCTATGTTGTGACCGGCCGTCTCGATTCCGGCCCTGTAATAAAAGAGGGCGGAGCCTCCGTTAGTGAGTCCGGCGAACATATTGCCCATAAGTCAGCCTCCAGTCCGTTAAATTCCTACGCGCCCGACGCCGCCGATTATCTTGTCAAGTATCCCCATCAGCGTCGAAATATACTTGGAAGCGTAGTTATAGCCCTGATTCATCTCGACGAGGCGAAGCATCTCCTCGTCCTCGTTGACCCCCATGACGGATTCGCGCTGTATGTTCAACTGTTCCGTCACGTAATCGGCGGCGTTCCCGCCGGTCTTGGCGAGAGCGCCGAAGGAACCGAGCTTGGCGTCGAAACCGGCGTAGAGATCGTCGAAATTGGCGGTGCCGTTGTGGAACAGTTTCGCCTGTTTGAGACGCGCTATCGAAAGCGCGTTCGCGCCGTCGCTCTCGCCCAGGGAATGTCCCGCCCCGTCGCCGGTCGCGGCGGCGAACCTGCTCTCGTCATAACCGATCTCGCCGTCCATCCGCAGCTGTCCGAAGGCCCCGTATTTGCCCGTTACGCGCTCGAAAAATCCCATACCCGTCGTATCGGCGTAATCGCCGGTACCGTAGCCCGCGTAATGAATGGCGTTGAACTCCGTGGCGAGCTTGTAGGTCATTTCGTCGAAAATGTCCGTCTGGCCGAGCAGAACGTCGTCGCGCAATTGCAGCGACGCGAATATCGCGCCCTGAGTGAGGTGATGCCTGACGAGGATCGTCGTGTGCCCCGCGCCGTTCAAATCCATCCTGACGCCCTTTATGACTTCCTCCGGCACGTCGGCCGGGGCGTTGCCCACCGCCGCGACCCGTCTCGCCTCGCCGAATTCGTTCGAAACCGATATGAACTCGATCCCGTCGGATATGAGCCACGCGTCGTCGACGTAAACGTCGCCGCGGATGTCGTAACGGTCGACCAGGGTTCCGTCGTCCTCAAACTGGATGTACGCGGTGACGTCCTTCTGTGTCGGCGTCCCATTGGCGTTGAGCGTCGTATCGACGAAGCCCAGGAGCCTCGCGACGGTCATATCGGAGACGCCTCCGCCGCAGACGGAACCGGGAAGCACGTTTATCCGAGCCGCCTCCCCAGCCACGTTGGATGTCAGCGTCAGATAGCAGTCGCCGTTTTCGTCGTAATTGACGGACGCGTGCAGCCATTGATCCGGAGACGACGGGGAAGTTTCGGGCGGATCCGTCTCGTATTTCAAATTGCCCTTGGGTATCTCGTTTCCGTCCGCGTCAACCTCGCAGGTGCGGTCGAACATATAGGCGTTGTTTATCTTGTTCGCTATCGTCTGGAACGAGTCTTCGGGAGTGATATCTATCTTGACGGCGGGGTTTTCGTTGGCGAGCCCGCTCGAACGCATGAGGTCTCCGCCGAGGTCGTTTATCGACATCAGTTGTCTGTCCCGCGTCTCCAGTGTCAGCGTGTTGTCGGCATATTTCACATCGAGCCCGTACGGCGAATAGTATGCCGACATGAAAGCCCCCAAGTCGCTGACCGTCAGCGCGCCATCAGTGCCGGTTGCGGATGCTGTATTCGTATCGAGGTTATGTGAAATTACCCACTCA
>JAIRKI010000083.1 GCA_031260185.1 Synergistaceae bacterium
GAACAAAACAATCACTCGATTTTGCCATTGGTAAAGCTCTCGACCTTGTTTCTCCGGCGGATATTTCCGGATGGTTCGCAAAAAATGAGTATAGTATATAATAAATCAAACCGCTATAAACAACAAGAATTTCACGGTGAATGGAATTACATAGTTTTACCGAACTTGTAAAGTTTATTTTTACACACCTCCTATCTCGACGAAACGAAACTCCATACGACTTTCGAGGCCGCCGTAAGTGTCTGAACTCATTTGAGATGGTTATTGTTTCAGGTTTTCCAAAGCGGACAACGCGAACGCGGCGTATAGCGCAGCGCCGGTCACGAGGACGGATTCGTCTATCGCGAACAGCGGCGAGTGGTGCGGGTAATCGGCGCCGATCGCGGGATTGCCTGCCCCCAGGAAGAAAAATGTTCCGGGGACGCGTTTCTGGAAAAAGCTGAAATCTTCCGACACCATCAGGAGCGGGCTCTCCTCCACATTTTCTTTCCCCGCCGCGAGGACGGCCGCGCGCCGGAACACCTCGGTGAGCGGCGCGTCGTTGGTCACGCCAGGGACGAGGTACTCGACTTTGGTCTCGCACCTGCACCGATGCGCGGATGCGACGCCATCCGCGACGCGGCGCAGGCGGTCTTCCATCGTCCGTCGAATTTCCGGGTTGAAAGTTCTGATGCTTCCGCAAATTTCGACCTCGTCGGGAATGATATTGTGGGTTTCTCCGCCGGTTATCTTTCCGATACTCACCACAACGGCGTCCAGAGGATTTATCTCGCGGCTCGTTATCGTCTGAACGGCGTTGACGAAAGCGGCCGCCGGTACAAACGGGTCTATCGCGTCGTGGGGCATCGCTCCGTGACCGCCCCTGCCAGTGAATTTGACGCCGAACCTGTCGCTCGACGCCATGACCGGCCCGGATTTCCATTGAACGAGGCCCGCCCTCACAAACGACCACACGTGCATTCCGCCGATGGCGTCCACGCCGTCGAGCGCGCCTTCGTCGATCATGGCCCGCGCGCCGGACGGGCTGCCTATTTCCTCCGCCGGCTGAAATATGAAGCGAATCCGTCCCCGGATATCCGATTTCATCGCGGCGAGTATTTTGGCCGCCGCCAGAAGCGCCGACATGTGCGCGTCGTGACCGCAGGCGTGCGTCACCCCGCGGTTTCGCGAGCGCCAATCTGCGTCGGTCTTCTCGGCAACGGGTAAGGCGTCTATATCGGCCCGCAACGCGACGCACGGCCCCGGCGCGTCTCCCGCCAGATCGGCGACGACGCCGGATTCCGTTCCGCCGAATCCGCGGCGCGCGACCGACAGGCCCAATTCTTCCAACCCGCGCGCGATGTACAGGCTGGTCTCCGTCTCGCGCCACGATATTTCCGGGTTTCTGTGGAAATGCCGCCTCACGGCGATAATCTCATCCGACATCAGGCTGGCGGATTTTTTTATCTCGGCTATTTTGCTCGACAAATCACCCATCGTTCACTCTCATACGTCAGAAAAACAGACATCGCAAGATTCGAGGCGAAAACTCAAACCACAGGCAAACCTACAGGGCTCCCCGCAGGAACATCGGGCCTATGGGCGCGCCCCGTACCCCGCAAGGGGGCAGGTCCGCTTGACCCCTTATTAACGCTTGGAGTACTGCCGCTTCCCGCGCGCGCCTTTTTGTCCGAATTTTTTGCGTTCTACCATGCGGGAATCGCGCGTTAACATTCCCGCTTTTTTGAGCGCGGGGCGGGCATCGGGGTTGAGTTTGATTATCGCCCTCGCGATGCCCATGCGAATCGCGCCGCTCTGTCCCGTGAGGCCGCCGCCGTGGACGTTTATCATCACGTCGACCCTGCCATCCACGCCGCCGACCGAAAGCGGCTCCACCGCCCGCGATTTCCATATGTATCTGGGCAGGTAATCGTCAACCTCGCGGTCGTTAATCGTTATCTTACCGGCGCCGGAGCGAAGAAGCACGCGGGCCACAGCGTTCTTGCGGCGGCCTGTTCCCCAGTAATTGGTGATATCCATGTTATATATCGTCCTCCCTACCAGTCGAAGCCTTCCACGGGCTCCGGGCACTGCGCGGCGTGCGGGTGCGCGCCGCCTGCGTATACCTTCAATTTTTTGTACATCGCGCGGCCCAGTTTTGTCTTGGGCAGCATCCCCCACACCACTTTTTCGATGAGGTGCGCGGGACGGCGCGCGATTACCTCGCCGTACGTCCTGGACTTCAAGCCGCCCGGATAACCGCTGTATCTGTAGAATTTGGACTGTTCCCTTTTCTTGCCGGTGAGCCCGACTTTCTCAGCGTTCACGACCACGACGAAATCCCCCGTGTCCACGTGCGGCGTATACCCCGGACGGTGCTTCCCGGTCAAAACACGGGCTATCTGAACGGCCAGACGCCCGAGATGTTTGTCCGTCGCGTCGACCACATACCAGCGGCGTTCCACCTTCTCCTTTTTGGCCACGTAAGTGCGCGTGCCGATCATAAAACTTCCCCCTCTTCCTCTTCTTACGTTACGCTTTCAGTTTGATTAGCACCAGGGACAGCGCCATGAAAACGGCCGTGAGCACCACGGTTATCTTCGTCATCATGGTCATGCGCTGCCAGGAACCGCCCGACATGTCCATCTGTGTGCCGCCGCCTCCGAAACTGCCGGAAAATCCTCCGCTCTTCCTGTGCTGCGAGAGGATCGCCAGGATCAAGCCGACACACAGCAGTAAAAACAAGACGGATATGACATTTTTCAACATTCAACAGCCCTCCAAAACTATCCGCGGTACGCGAGAAAATATTTTACCACATGGGGCAATAATATCACTATCCCCCGCATCGCGACCGCCCGGTGCGAAATTTCGCGTTTGACCGCGCGTCCCAGTTCGGCAAATGATTTTTCGCGGCCGTCCGGCACGAACACGGGATCATAGCCGAAACCGTCTTCCCCCGACGGGCCGGCGGAGATGTTTCCCCGGCAGATGCCCTCGGACGAGAAATAATCCCTCGCTCCGTCACGGGAGTCGGGAAACGCTATTACAAGAGACGCCATGAAACGGGCTCTTCTGTCGTTTTTCCCCTCCATCAGCCCGAGCAGCCGGGAAATCCTGTCGCCGTCCCCGCCGGTTGCCGCGCGCGAACTGTATATGCCCGGCCGCCAGCCGAGCGCCCGGACTTCAAGCCCGCTGTCGTCCGCTATCGCCGGAAGCCCGAACAGTCGGGCGTAAGCGCGTGCCTTTATGGCCGCGTTCTCCTCGTAACTCGAACCGGATTCCTCGATGTCGCCGGGAGCCCGGTCGAAATCCGCGCCGTTCAGCAAATCGACGCGCTCGCCCGCCACGCCATCAAGGGACGCGAAGAAATCCGCGAATTCGGCGTGTTTATGACGATTTCCGCTCGCCAGAACGATCTTTATATCACTCACGCTCCTGAGAGGCAAACCCGCCCGCGCTTATGAGCCGGCGCCAAAACCCCACGGCAAGGTGAGATCGATGGGTTTTTTGTCGCGCACTTCCTTGCCGTCTATGTAGAACCTGACCTTGTTGACCGGAGGAAAATTGTCGGACATCGTTTTCACCAGGCCCGTCAGCATCAACCGCGATTTTTCCGCGCCGAGGGTTTTTACGGATTCGAGAAAATCGCCGCTCATGTTGAGATACAGCCACTCGCCGCTCCTGAATATATTGAGATCCCGGGCGCCGGCGCTCAATATCTGACTCTCTTTCATGGCGTCCATATACGCCGCGAGTGTCTGTTTGATCGCATCTTCCCTCAGAGCGCCGTAGCAGCGTATCTGCCGCGTCTTGAACGAATTTCCGTCGGGAATCGATATGGTGACCGTGACGTAGGCGCCGCGTTCTTGCGCGGTCAAATCCGCCGAGAGCGGCGAATCTTCCTCGCCCGAAAACCTGTCCAGCATATTTCGCGTCTCCTCCGGGGTATACGCCAAATTCTCCGGGGTGCGGGCCGCGCCGCGCGCGTAAGCGTTTCTGTCGAGCCATTTGAAGATGAGCGACGTGGCGCCGTACCCAATCGCGAAAAAAATCACGACAAGAGATGTCCACGCGAGAAGCCTGAACACCAGTGGAATCCGGTTGCGCGTTTCGCCGCCGCCATGCCTTTCCTCCCATTCCCCGCGTTTGATAAGCTCCCTCTTTTCGCTCGGCGACGGCTCGTCGTCGAAAGGAATTTTTCTCCTCTGCGAAGGTCTCATTGACGTCCTCCTTCTCCCGGACGCCCGGCGAGGTAATTCTTGATCCCTCGCGCCAGAGCGTCCATCATTTTTTTTCTCTCAGCCTGAGAGTCCAGTTTTTTCGCGTCCCCGGCATCCGTGATGTAGCCGATCTCAACCAGAACGGCGGGCATCCCTGCGCCTCTCAGCACAAAAAACGGCGCCTGCCGGACGTTCCTTATCTTGAAACCGGTTCCTTTTATCCTGTCATACAGGAATTCCGCCAGGGTCGTGCTCTCGCTGATTTTATCGCTCTGCTGCATGTCGCCCAAAATCTTCAGGAGAAGCCGCGTCTTCGCGTCGGCCGCGGCGTTGACCGCCGCGGCGTTTTCCGCGCCTCCGCTGAGTTCCCTGTTTTCAATTATGGCGAGATTCAGCGCGTCCTCGTCGGATTGCTCGGCCATGAGGTACAACTCCGTCCCCGACGCCTGTCTCCCCCTCGGGACGGCGTTGCAGTGCAGGCTTATGAAAACGTCGGCGTCGGCGTTGTTCGCGAACTCGGTGCGTTCGCCGAGCTTGAGATATCTGTCGTCCTGTCTCGTCAGTTTCGCGTCTATGCCAGCGGCTTTGAGGCTGACGCCCAACTGAAGGGCGGCGAGCAGGTTGATGTCTTTTTCCTTCAGCCCGTTTCCGACCGCGCCGCCGTCGTGCCCGCCGTGCCCGGCGTCCACCACCACCAAAAATTTCATTTTTTCCCCGGAGGACTCTTTCGGGGGAGGTGTCTCCGTTTTTTTCGTGTCCCGCGCGGCGGGTTGTGTGCCGGGCACTGGTAACGGCACTGGCGTCGGCGCAGCATGGAACTCCCGTCTGACCTTCGTGCCCGTTTTGGGCACTGGTAACGGCACTGGCGTCGGCGCGGCCCGCGCGCCGCCGAAAAAGAAATCGAGGACGTATCTCGGAGGGTCCGCCATCCAGAAACCATTTA
Organism: Synergistaceae bacterium; assembly: GCA_031260185.1. Lineage (GTDB taxonomy): Bacteria > Synergistota > Synergistia > Synergistales > Synergistaceae > JAIRKI01. The sequence continues at coordinate 5,146 of JAIRKI010000083.1, forward strand.
CGCTGTCCGACGAATGAGAAAACTCTATCACCGTATCGGCGCCCCGGCGCCCCAGCGTCGCCGACAAAACGAGCCACGGGCTTTTTCCGCGGACATCCGGGGCTGAGGTTCCCCTGAAAGTGACCGCTGTCTTGCCCGGCGATTCGGAAACCGTCGTCTCAACCTGTTCGGTGATGTCTATTACGGCCCTGTAAGCGCCGGTCTGTTCCCCCCACCTTATCCGCGTTATGACGGCTCCGGTACGGGAAGGCGGCGCCGCCGGAACGCCTTTGGCCGGCCTGGTTTTGGATATGAGGCGTACTTCCGGCGAACGCGAGACGCTCGACAAAAAAAGTTTAATCGCTTGTATGGACGACTGCGCCTCTCCCCACCAATGGGTTCCGTCGTATTCGACGGCAGTCGCGAGCGCGCTGACCGAGCCGTTCACGCGCGCGACGGCCGACCCATTCCAAAACTCTATCTTCCCGCCCGAGTAGGTGACGACAAATCCTTCCTTAACCGGCGAAGAGGCGAGGGCGAGGCGCGTCATAACGTCGTCCAGGGCGGCGAACGTCATGCCGTTCTTCTCCATGACAGCGACGGAACCCCTCCTCGTATCGCCCTGCACGAGGTCCATTACCGCCGCGTCAGCCGCGCGGCGCGGCGTAAAAAACAGAGTTGCGAGACAGACGGCCGCGACAAAAAACAATTCAAGCCTATTCCCCCGCAATCGCGACACTCTCCACTACCACGGTCGGCGCGCCCGTGGAACCGAAAAATTCGAGATCGTTCCCCACCGAGACGATTTTTTTGAGAAAATCCGTCAAATTGTCGGCTATAGTGACGCCCGCGACGGCGCCGCGAAATTCGCCGTTCTCGACGTATACGCCTTTGGCCCCCAGGGAAAAATCGCCCGTCACCGAATTTATCGTGTGAAGACCCATCAGCTCGGTCACGAACACGCCGCGCCGCACGTTTTTTATCAAATTTTCGGGGGTTTCGGTTCCGGGACGTAAAACGAGGTTCGACGCGCCGACGCCGGGCAGGCTCGCGAAACCGCGCGAGGCGTTGCCCGTCGATTTCACGCCGTCTTTCGCGGCGTGCTGAAGGTTGTACATATAGGCGCTGGCCACGCCGCCGTCTATCAGGACGGTGCGCCCCGTAAGAACGCCCTCCGCGTCGGCGGCCGCGGTGCCGAGTTTTCGGGGTATCCTCGCGTCGTCAACCAGCGTGACGGATTTCGCGGCGACCTCTCCGCCAAGACGCCCCGCCATGAGCGAACGCCCCTTGTGAACCTCGTCAGCGCAAAACATATCGCCTATCTCGTCGATCAGTGAAGCCGTCACTTCCGGTTCCAGCACCAGGGTATATTTTCCGGTCGGAACCGGACGCCCGCCCAGGACGCGAAGCGTCCTCTCGACGGCGGTTGCCGCCGTCACTGACGCGTCGAGGTCGCTCATGAACCTTTCGGTTTTGCCGTACGCCCCCGTCTCGAACGCGTCCGCGTCTTTCATGACGACTGAGACGCCGCACGACGCGTGAGTGCCTTGCCTCCAAAACGATATGCCCTCGGTGGAAGCGTAGAACGACACGCCAACGCCGTGACTCCACGCCGAAGAGCGGACCGACACGACCCTTGGGTCTTTGCCGGCGGCGATTTCGTTCATCTCGCGGCATATTTTCATCCTGAATTTTCCGTTCGCCTCATCGGACAGGCTCTCGTCAAAGAGTTCCAGGGACGTTTCGTCAAACGGCGCCGGAGGCTCGGCGAGCGAAACTCCCTCGTCCGGCTCGGACGCGGCGCAATTGGCGTAACTCCATTCCATCAGGTCGCGGAGCGAGACGCCGTCGGTCATGTTCGAGAAAGACAAGCCCTGACGGCCGTCCCTCGCGACGCACCGAAGCGATATTCCCCCGTCCGCGCCGCACGCGTTCTCCTCCGGAGAACCGTCCAGCAGGCTCAGCGAGAACGTCTCTCCTATCGAAAACAACACGTCCGCGCCCAGCAAATCCGGTTTGCTTTCGGCAAACGACAGAAGCCGCGAGGAAGCGCTCTCTATTTCATCCCTGTCGACCAATCCGCCCGACAACGCCGCCTGCATCCGAACGACAAAATCTTTCAATGTTCATTGCTCCCTGAATTAAAAAAATAATTAAAATCGCGGTTCACGCGGTTTCGCGTCGGCAAAAATTTACGCCCAGCCGCGACCAGGGCAGAAAATCATCGCTCACACGCACGCCAAGTTCCGCCCGCGGGCGGACGGAACCGTGAAAATCGGAGCCCGCCGTCGGAAACAGGGAATATTTATCCGCGATTGACAGATACCCGTAAGCGGTCTCCGACGAACAATGCGACGAAATACATTCGAGCCCCCAAAGCCCGTGCTCCTTCAGCGTTTCGAGCAATTGCCCCAGCCCTTCGGCGTCGAGGCCGGTCAGCGACGGGTGCGCCAAAACGGGAAGCCCGCCGGCTTCCCTTATCGTACTCACGCAGCCCTCCGGCGACAACCCTTCGCGCGGCACATAGGCCGCCCCTCCGCGATCGATATACCAGGTGAAAGCCGACGGGGTATCTGGAACGTAACCCTTTGCCGCGAGAACTTTCGCGAAATGGGGCCGCGCGACCACCCGCCCCCTCGCTTCGCGCGTAACGTCATTGAGCGTTATTTCGAGCCCGTTTTCGCGAAGGCGGGAGATCATCATGGCGTTTCGCGCGTTTCTGCGATCCCTGATCCATTCGAGAGCGTTTTCGAGGATTTCCGGGCGCTCCATCCTGTAGCCCAGAATATGTACAGTCCTGTCGGACGCCGCTGATAATTCCACCCCGGACACCGGACAAACGGAAAAATCGCCGCACTCTCTCCTGAAATCTTTCCATCCGTCGAGGGTGTCGTGATCCGTCAGTGCCATCACCGTGACGCGCGCCCGTTTCGCCGCCACGGCCAATTCCCTCGCCGTGAGCGTTCCGTCCGAAAAAACGCTGTGGACGTGCAGGTCGATCGTTTTAATTGCCGTCCTCCAGGAGTTCCGTGATATCGAAAAGCCGGGCCAGGTCGAGCAATACTATGAGACGGCCGTCTTCCATCTTCGCTATGCCCGTTACGTAATCGGTTCCGATGCTGCCCGCGCCGGAAGAGTCCTCCGATTCTATGAGAGAATCCCTGACGCCTCGCACTTCCCGGACGGCGTCAACCAACACGCCGAACTGTATGCTCTCGAATTCGGCCACCACTATGCGGGAGTCGCTCGTGGCGGCGGTCTCGGCGTTTCCCATCTTGAGAGCGCAGTCGAGTACCGGTATGACCGTGCCTCTCAGGTTGATCACCCCGCGGACGTAACGCGGGGCGTAGGGCACCCTGGTTATTCTGGGCGGGACGTGGACTATCTCCTTCACCAGATTGACATCCAGCCCGCAGTATTCCCCGACGAGGTCGAACACCAGCAATGTTCTCTCGTGTTCAGCCGCGGCGCCGTCGTCTTCCCCGGTTTGTCTCATGATCGATCTGGCTGCGGCCTCGTCCATTTCATTTACCCCCCGCCTCGAATTCCGTAATCATTGGCGTATCGTACATTATTATGACACATACCGTTGCCGCGCACAAATATTTTACCGCGTATTTTCGAGCGTATCGCGCCGCGCGAAAACATTATATAATTTTTGTATTATACACGCGTTTCGGTTTTACCGCATCGGGGGAGGCGCGGGATGAAAAAATATAAAAAAACGGAAAAAATAAAAAAATGAAAAAAATTTTTGGGTTCATGGCGGCGCTGTCGTTGGCGGCCGCTTTCAGCGCGGCCGGACATTGCGGCGAGGAGTGGCCGACTTTCCGCGGCGGCTCGGCGCGCGCGGGCGTCATACCCGCGAGGACGGCGACGTATGTGGCGAGCGGCGACGTGGTATGGGAAACTCACTTCCGGCAGCCGATACAATCGTCCCCGGCGCTGTCGAAAGGGGTCGTGTATTTCGGCTCGGACGACGGCGGTTTTTACGCCGTCTCGGCGTCGAGCGGCGAGACGCTCTGGACGTTCCGCACGGAAAACTGGATTTCGTCGTCCCCCGCCGTATACGGCGAGACCGTTCTGTTCGGCGCGTATGACGGAAAACTTTACGCGCTCGACAAACGCGGCGGCAAGCTCAAATGGCGGCACACCACGCACAACGGCGTGGCGTCGTCTCCGGCCGTCGCGAACGGATACGCGTATTTCGGCGGAATCGACGGGAACGTGTATTGCGTCGACATTTCGACGGGATGGCTGAAGTGGAGTTACAAAGCCGGCCGCGAGGTGTACGGATCGCCCTCCGTGTCGGGCGGAACGGTATATATAGGCAACCACGACGGCAAGATGATGGCCCTCGACGCGCTGACCGGCAAACTCAAATGGCGCGCAATAGTAGGCGGCCCCGTCACCGCGTGCCCGGCCGTGTCGAACGGTATGCTCTATTTCGGAAGCTGGGACGGCAAACTGTACACGGCGGAGATCAAACATCAGGCGGTGATAAGGAGCTTCGACTCCGGCGGCTCCATCGAAAGCTCTCCGCTCGCGGCGAACGGCAGGATATATTTCGGCAACATCAAGGGAACGCTGTACGCCATCGACGCGAAAGACGGAAACGTCTCGTGGACGGTCGAAACAGGGGCGCGAATAGCCTCGTCTCCCGCTCTCTCGGCGGGCGTCCTCTATTTCGGCAACGACAACGGAAGCGTCTACGCAGTCGACGCGCGAAACGGCGCCGTCATCTGGAAAACCGACATGAGCGGCGCCGTCGTCACCGCTCCGGCGATCGGTCCCGACGGTATATACGTCACCGCCGCTGACAGAGAGTCCGGAGCGCTCAGGTATATAAAATGAGCGCCGTATACCACGCGCCGTCACACGTCGCGAAAGAAAGGCTCACGTCCCCTGAAAAAAGCGTATCGGCGGAAACCCGCCGCCCGCAGACATTCCACCGCGCCGTCGAGTCTGAGCCCGACGTGTTCGGCCCTGTGAGCGTCAGAACCGGTTGTGACTATCTCGCCGCCGGCGTCGCGGAATATTTTCACCACTTCGAGAGTGGGAAGCGTGAAACCCAATCCGCGCCACAATCCCGAAGTGTTGATCTCTATCCCCTTGCCCGCGCGGGCCACATCCGCGAGAATCTCCCTCAGCGCGTCGTAATAAAGGGAGAGATCGAGTCTCGCCAGCGCGGCCGCGTTCATGTATCTGGTCTGATAATTTATGTGCCCCACAACGTCGAAGCATCCGCCGCGCACCAGTTCCAGGAGTTCCCCGTAATAACCGCGCATGACGCCGTCAATGTCCTCGCGCTCGTAGTCGAGGTAATAATAGTCCTCCATCTCTCTATGTCGGTGCAGCGAACCGATGACGAAATCAAGAGAATCGTATGAGACGATTTTTTTCGCGAGAGGCAGGTCGTGATTTCCGTCGCCCAGCTCCATCCCCAAGGCAATTTCGAGCCTGCCGCCGTATTTTTCTCTCGCGGCCGATACGTCGTCCCCGAGTTTTTTCAATACATCGAGTTCAGCCTCTCCCGAGTCGACATCCACGTGGTCGGTTATGGCGACGCCTGCCAAACCCATCGATACGGCCCGCCCGCATATGACGTCCACCGTATGGGCGCCGTCCTTTGAATGTTTCGAATGTACATGACTGTCGTAATACGTCAATGATCACTCCCATCGGCCGTTACGTAACGCCGTGCGGCCTGACTGATTGTATCAGAGAGAATGTTTTTTTTGAAGGGCGCGTTTCGAGTGTTTTTATTTTCGTGAACTGCAAAAGTGAGTTCCAGAGTTGTGGCGCCGGGGTGGAAGTTTCTCTTGCAAGAAAATCCAGTTTTTACTTTGCATGATTAAGCGCCATATTCCTACGAAAATAGATTCACCTCTATT
>JAIRKI010000086.1 GCA_031260185.1 Synergistaceae bacterium
AATGCCAAAGCGTTCATTGAGGGAACGTTTCATGGGCTTGACGGTATCCATCTCCGGCGGTATTCGGACGAATTTTGTTACCGGTTCAATCGGCGATGGATGGCGGGCGGGGTTTTCTCTCGGCTTGTCATAGCGTGCGCGCTAAAACGCAAATGTCAAATGGATTATTGTTCTATGTAGGGTTAGTATGCATTAAAAATCCTCGTGGAACAATTGCTGAAGTGTTTTCGGATAAAGTCTGTGCTCGACGGCGTGGATTCTCGCGGCTAGAGTTTCCTCGGTGTCGCCCGGCAATACCGCGACCTCTTCCTGCGCGATTATCGTCCCGTGATCCATCAATTCGTCCACCATGTGGACGGTCACGCCCGTTATGTCGGCCCTAGCGTCGAGCGCGTCCCTTATCGCGTGCGCGCCCGGGAACGACGGCAGGAGCGCGGGATGTATATTCACTATGCGGTTTCGGAAAGTCTGGACAAAATTCGGCGTCAGCAATTTCATGAACCCGGCCAAGACTATCCATTCCGCTCGCGCGGCTTTTATGGCTTCGATGATCGCGGATTCGGTCTCCTCGCGCGGAATTCCCTTTTTGTAGGGAACGGCGAGAGTTTTGACGCCCTTCACTCTCGCTTTTTCGAGGCCTGGAGCGTCGGGGTTGTCGCTGATCACCAGGACGGCCCGAGCGGCGAGTGTACCGCGCCTCGCGGCCGATATTATGGCGTCCATGTTGCTTCCCGTCCCCGATATCATTATCGCCATCCCGGGGTTTTTGTCCGCGTTCATGCCGATATTCAGCCTGTTTCTGTAACCCGTCCGGCCGTGAACGGCGTTTCGCCGGCCGATTTGAGAGCGTTCACGACAGCGCCGGCATTTGAGGGCGAGACCACGACAGCGTATCCGACGCCGAGGTTGAACACGCGGCGCATTTCGGCCTCGCCGACGCCCGAATCCGCGATGAAATCGAACACCGGCGGGCGCTCCCACGATGAATAATCTATCGCGCATTTGAGCCCGCCGGGCATCACGCGGTTGATGTTCGATTCGATCCCGCCGCCGGTGATGTGAGCCATTCCCTTGACAGCTCCGGTGGACGACGCCTCAAGAGCGGCGCGCGCGTAAATTTTGGTCGGGCGCATCAGAATCTCGCCAAGCGTCGCCCCGCCGCCCCAAAGGGGTTTTTCCCCCGTAGGGGCGGCAACCTGCCGCCCGTTACGCTCCTGCCCCCCATTATCCCGCCGCCCATGACAATCCAAAACGCCGGAGCCCCGCAATATTTTCCGCACGAGGCTGTAACCATTGCTGTGTATTCCCGAGCTGGGGAGCCCAATGATGATATCTCCCTGCGCGATATCGCGCCCGACCGCCGCGCGGTCGTCGTCGAGCAGGCCGACGGCGAAACCCGCAAGGTCGAACCCGTCCGGCGCGTACACGCCGGGCATTTCGGCCGTTTCCCCGCCCAAAAGGGCGCAGCGGCTCGCCTCGCATCCGTCGAGGACGCCCTCGATGACCGATTCCATCACGGCTTCGTCGAGAGCGCCGCACGCTATGTAATCAAGGAAGAACAGAGGCGTCGCGCCGCAGGTCACCAGGTCGTTCACGCTCATGGCGACGAGGTCCTGTCCCAATCCCCTGTAAATTCCGGTTTCCCTCGCAAGCTCGATCTTGGTGCCCACTCCGTCGCAGCAGGCCACGATCGACCGGCCGCCGCCGATGCTCACGGTCCCGCTGAACCCGCCTATCCCAGTCTTGGGGATCGAACCGCGCCCAGCCACGAGCCGCTTGATCGTCTCAATCCAAGCGTTGCCCCTGTCGATGTCGACTCCGGCATCCATGTAGTTCATTGCGGGCTATTTGCCAATCCGGGAGAGTCTGCGCCAGATTTCCTCGTAGGCGTCGAGCACATTGCCCAAGTCTTTGCGGAAACGGTCCTTGTCCAGGCGGTCGCCCGTCAGCGCGTCCCAGAACCTGCACGTGTCGGGCGATATCTCGTCTGCCAAGAGCAGTTTGCCGTCGTTGTCGCGCCCGAATTCCAGCTTGAAATCGACCAGAACTATCTTGATGGAGTCGAAGAGACTTTTCAGCAATTCGTTGACACGGAAGGTGATCTCTTTTATCGTCTTTAAATCGGTCTCGTCAGCCCACTCGAACAACAGCGCGTGATCCTCGGTGACGAGCGGGTCTCCGAGGGCGTCGTCCTTGTAATAGAATTCCAGGAGCGGGCGCGGCAGTTTCATTCCCTCCGCGATCCCGAGGCGCTTCACTATGGAGCCGGTAGTGATATTGCGAACCACCACTTCGAGGGGAAATATCCTCACGCGCGCCGCGAGCTGACGCAATTCGTCGAAGCGTTCGATAAAGTGGACGGGCACGCCGTTTTTCGCGAGATACTCGAATATCGCCGAGCTTATCAGGTTATTGAGGCGGCCCTTGCCAGACATCTCGGCCCGTTTCTCGCCGTTGAACGCGGTGAAGCTGTCCTTGTACTCGACCAGTACCACGTTCGGATCGTCCGTCGAATAAAGTTTCTTGGCTTTCCCCTCGTAGAGCAGAGATTTCTCTTCGGATTCGCTCATTTAAATACCTCCCAAGCGTGGGATAATATTCATAAATATACAATCAAGGACATATATGTCAATATTCATCAGTATGACTGTCGCCGGACTATGATAATGTCACCCCTTAACGGGACAGTGAAAATGTCACCCCCCTTCTCCAAAAAGAGAAGAAAGAAGACGCGGATAGGGCGGCGCGGAAAATTTCTCGGTAATTGAGATAATGGGGAGATGAAGAACAGTGGCGATATCAAATTGAGCATAAAACAATCAAGGAAGGTTTTAGC
>JAIRKI010000094.1 GCA_031260185.1 Synergistaceae bacterium
ATGTGTCTCTTCTCGGCTACGAATGTGTCGGGACGGAGTTGCGCAAATCCGGCGGGGCGGTTCGGATTACGGTTTTTATCGATTCCGCGGGCGGAATCGGACACGCCGACTGCGAGCGGGTCTCCGGGGTTTTGTCGGATTTTCTCGACGAGGCCGAACGCGGGTGCAAGGCGTTTCCCGACGGGAAATATTTTCTGGAGGTCAGCTCGCCGGGCATTGAAAGGCCTCTTTACACAGAGGAACATTACGCGCGTTTTGCCGGAAAACTCGCGGCGCTTCGCGTAAAGGGTCTCGGCAAGATAACGGGACGCATAGTTTCGTGCGCGGACGGGATCGTCGCCCTCGATACCGGCGATGGGAATGTCCGGCGCGTGAGTTTCGGCGACATAAGAAAAGGCAGCCTCGCTTTCGACGAGGGGAACAAGTGCCGGGCGTCGAGGCCGTCGCAAAAATGAGGAGGGACACGGATTGCAGATTGGGAAGGATTTGATAAAAGCCCTGAAACAGATAGAGGTCGAAAAAGACCTTCCGACGGAGATAATAATCTCGAGCCTCGAGGCCGCGATGGCGTCCGCCTACAAAAAATATAAAAACGGCGGGCAGACGGTCGAGGTTCATATAGATACTATAAACGGGGAGATATCAATAGCGGAAAAATATCATATAGTGGAGGAAGTCGCAAACCCCGATTGCGAATGGACGATAGAACAAGCCCGCAGCAACGGGAACGAAATCGTCGGCATAGGCGATTTCGCGTACGTGGAGGTGAATCCCGAAAACTTCGGGCGCATCGCGGCGCAGACGGCGAGGCAGGTCATAATTCAGCGGCTGAAGGACGCGGAGCGCCAGATAATTCTGAACGAGTTCGCCGATCGCGAGGGCGACATGGTCGTGGGGATGATTTTCAAGGCGGAGGGAGATCAGGTACTGGTTCGTCTGAACGACAGGACGGAGGCGTACCTGCCGAAAGAGGAACGCATATCGGACGAGACGTACTCGCCGGGGGAGAGGATGAAATTCCTTCTCCTTCAGGTAAAAAAAACCACGCGAGGCCCGAGGATAATCGTCTCCAGGACTCATCCGTCGCTTCTGAAGCGTCTGCTGGAGTTGGAAGTGCCCGAGATCGCCGAGGGCACCGTCGAGATAAAAAATATCGTGAGAGAAGCCGGGGCCAGGGCAAAAATCGCCGTGCGGTCGCTCGACATGAACGTGGATCCTGTCGGCGCTTGCGTGGGCGAGGCCGGCAAGCGTATAAAATACATAAGCGACGAACTCGGGGGCGAGCGCATAGACGTGATAATATGGAGCGATGACGCCGCGCAGTTCGTGCGCAACGCCCTGTCTCCGGCCAAAGTGGCCAGGACGGAACCCGTGTTCGAACAGGAAAAATCACTCAGGGTGTTCGTCAAACAGGATCAGCTGTCGCTGGCGATAGGCAAGGCGGGGCAGAACGTCCGTCTGGCGGCGCGGATCACGGGCTGGAAAATAGATATCAAGGTGATCGAGCCGGAAAGACTGCCCACGCTTCAGGACCTGTTCGACGACATAACGAAAACGACCGGAGAATCGCTTTGGCAGGACCTTCCGAAGAACTGACGAAACCGCGGCCGCGCAGGGCGAGAAAATGCGCCGGCTGCGGCATGGAGCGCCCGAAAGGCGAGATGCTGCGCGTGGTACGCGCGCCGGGCGGCGCGGTCTCGATCGACGCTTCGGGACGCGCGCAGGGAAGAGGGGCTTATATATGCCGCGACGCCGCGTGTCTCGGCAACGCGCTCAAAAAAAACGCGTTCGCGAGGGTTTTGAAACATCCTGTCGATCGTTCGTTCTACGGCGAAGTCGCGAAGTTTTTGGAGGGTGAAGCCGGTGACGGGTGAGGCCGCCCGAAGCATACTTTCGCTTCTCGGGCTGGCGCGAAGGGCGCGCGAACTCGTGATCGGGCAGGACAGGGTTTTCGGCGCGCTGAGGGCCGGACGAAAGTTATGCGCCGTAGCGTCGGAGGATTGCTCGCCGAACGTGCTGCGCAAGGCGCGGCGGGCGATGCGCGATGTCGTCGTGATTCCCGGCCTGACGGGCGAATCGCTCGGCGTTGCGGTGGGAATCGGCAGGGCGAAGATAGTGGCCCTTCCTTCCGGGAGCGGCTTTACGAGAAAAATTACAGACTTGGTCGAAATAAAGGGGGGGGGTTGCGCGGATGAACAAGATCAGAATTTATGAACTTTCGAAACTGCTGGGCCTAACAAATCCGGAACTGCTTGCGGCGCTATCCGCACTCGATATCAAAGTGAAGTCTCACTCGAGTTCTCTGGATATGGAAACGGCGCAACTGGTAGAAGACCATGTAAATAAAACGAAAAACGGCGGTCGTCCGCATGAAATCGATTCCGCGGCTGAAAAAACAGGAAAAAAATCCGATTCCGCCGTTGTGCTGCACGTCGGCGAAAACGCCACGGTGGGCGATATCGCCAAAAAACTGGGGCGGCCGCCCGCCGAACTCGTGAGGATGCTCATAGGCAAAGGGTTTATGATACCGGCGAACACCGTCCCTTCGGAGGACGCGATAACCGTCATAAACGCGGCTTTCAACCGCGAGATCAAAATGGACGGGGAGATAGCGGAGGAAGAACCCCCGGCGGACGAACCGCCGCCGGAGCCGGAACCAAAATCGGAACCGGAGCCGGAGCCGGAAGAACGGCGGCGGGAAGACGCCGAAAAAACGGAGGGAAAAAAATCCGTCCCCGCGCGGAAGGCGCTTATTCCCGACGCGCCCGACGCCAAACCCAGGCCGCCCATCGTGACGGTTTTGGGACACGTCGACCACGGAAAGACGACGCTCCTCGATTTCATCCGCAAGACCCGCGTCACCGAGGGGGAAGCCGGAGGCATCACTCAGCATATCGGAGCGTACAAGGTGGAGTACAACGGCAACCGGATAGTGTTTCTGGATACTCCGGGCCACGAGGCGTTTACCTCGATGAGGGCCCGCGGCGCGAGCGTCACGGACATAGCCGTTCTCGTCGTGGCCGCCGAGGACGGCGTGATGCCGCAGACGCTCGAGGCCGTGAACCACGCGAAAGCCGCCGGCGTGCCGATAATCGTGGCCATCAACAAGGTCGACAAGCCGGACGCGAAACCTGAACGCGTGCGCCAGCAATTGTCCGACCACGGTCTCGTTCCCGAGGAATGGGGCGGGGACGTGATCATGGTCGAGATATCCGCGAAGACCGGTCATGGGGTGGACAACCTTCTCGACATGGTGCTTCTGGTGGCGGAGATGGGCGAGCTGAAGGCGTCCGAATCCGTCGCGGCGACGGGAGTGGTGGTAGAGGCGAATCTCGATAAGGGCAAGGGGCCCGTCGCGTCCGTGATAGTTCAGCAGGGAACCCTGCGGCGCGGAAATATCGTCGCGACCGATACTTCCTGGGGCAAAATAAGGGCGATGCTCGACGACGAGGGACGCCCGACCGCCGCCGCCGGCCCCGGTTCCCCCATAGAGGTGCTTGGATTCGAGACCGTGCCGATGCCCGGCGAGACATTCAGGCTCATAGTCTCGGAGCGCGAGGCGAAAGACCTCGCGGCTGTCGCTTCCCGCAGGGAAGTCTCGGGTCAGGGACGCGGTTCCATGACGCTGGAGGAACTTTACAGCCGGATGCAAACCGGTGACACCCCGCGGCTCAACGTTATTTTAAAATGCGACGTCCAAGGTTCTCTGGAGGCGTTTCATTCCACGCTGATGAAGATGAGTAGCGACGCCGTGAGGATCAATATAATCCATGAGGGCGTCGGGCGTATTTCGGGGTCGGACGTGGATCTCGCGGCGGTTTCGCGCGCCGTCATAATAGGTTTCAACGTGAGGCCCGACGCGAACGCCAAAAAACTGTCCGAGGCCGAAAATGTTCAGATACGCCTTTATCGGGTCATATACGACATGCAGGAGGACATAAAATCGGCGCTCGAGGGAATGCTAGCGCCGACGCTGCGCGAAAATACGGTCGGGACCGCCGAAATCCGGAATATCTTCAAAATTCCGAAGGCGGGCAGGATAGCCGGATGTTTCGTCCGGGACGGCGCGATAAAACGAAGCGCGAAGATCAGGGTGGTCAGAGACGGCATAGTCCTCTGGGACGGTTCTCTCAGCAGTCTGAGGCACTTCAAGGACGACGTGAGGGAGATATCGGCCGGCAACGAGTGCGGTCTCAATTTCGCCGGTTTTCAGGATTTTCGCGAGGGCGATATCGTGGAGGCGTACGAGATGCTCTCGGAGAAACAGACCCTCGATATATGAAAACGTGGGTCGGCGTCGTCAGCCTGTCGATGGAGATATCTGGCGCCGCGAGCCTGAAAGACAGGAGACAGGTGACGAGATCCCTCTCCGACAGGCTCAGGAAGCGTTTCAGCGTTTCATGCGCCGATCTCGGGCCGGACGGAATGTGGAACATGGCCGACATCACGGCGGTGTTCGCGAGTTCCTCCCATCGGGAAGCCGAAACCCGCGCGGAGCGGTGTCTCGCGTTTCTGCGCGGGGCGGAGAACGAGGGCGAATTTGTCATTCCAGAAACGAGACGCGAGGTTTTTGCCCATGGCGACTTTTAGGATAGAGCGGCTGAACAGGGAATTTCTGCGCGATATGGCGGACATCGTCGCGAACAGACTGAAGGACGAGCGGCTGAGGGACGCGATGCTCACCGGCGTCGAATGTTCGCGTGATTTGAGCCACGCGAAGGTTTACTTCACCGTTTTGGATTATTCATCGGCGGAGGGGGTAAAATCTGCGCTCGACTCATGCGCCGGGCGCATCAGGGGGTTTCTCGGCCGCGACATGCGCGTCAGACAGGTGCCGGAACTGCGTTTCGTGTTCGACGACTCGGAGCGCAAGGCGAGAGAAATCGACGCGCTCATCGACCGCGTCATGAAAGAGGATTCGTTTGGAAAATCACAGTGACGCGATCGAAAAAATCGTCCGTCTCCTGGACGCGTCGGACTCGTGGCTGGTATTGAGCCATGAGAATCCGGACGGTGATACCCTCGGCTGCGGGGCCGCCTTGACGCGCGTTGGACTGCGGCTCTCCAAAAAAGTGATTCACGCGTGTCCGGATCCGTGTCCGGCAAAATATTCATACTTGTTCGGCAGTTTCGATTTGCTTACGCCCGAGAACCTGCCGGAGGGTTTTCCGGGCGCCGGAGGGGTAGTGATATGCGTTGACGCCAGCACCGCGGCGCGCGCGTTTCCCCGGGCGGGTTCGCGCGGTTTCACGTGCCCTCTGGTAAATATCGATCACCACCCGGACAACGAACGTTTCGGCGACGTCATATGGGTGGATCCGACGGCTTCGGCGACCGGCGAGATGATCACGGAACTGATATCGGCATCCGGGTGGGGATTTCAAAAAGACGAGGCCGAGGCGCTTTACACGGCCCTCATATCCGATAACGGCGGTTTCAGTTTCGAGTCCACGACGCTCAAAAGCCACGCCGTGGCGATGACGCTCATCGAGGCGGGCGTCTCCCCGGGCAAGATATCGGAAAAGCTGAATTCGAGCCTGTCGGAGGGCGTTCTGAACCTTTGGGGCAGAGCCATGACGCGGACTGCCGTCTTCGCGGACGGCGAGTGCGCGGTTTTTTGGCTGACCGCCGAAGATTTTTCGCGGACCGAAACCACGCGCGACGCCGCTGAGAACCTGGTCAATTTTCTTCTGAGGATAAAAGGCGTGAAGATGGCCGCCCTGTGCGGCGAAATGCCCGCCGTCGGGGGAGAAAAACGCGTAAAGGCCTCGCTGCGCGCGCGCGCCCCTTTCAATGCCCGCGAAGTGGCGGCGGTCTTCGGCGGCGGCGGTCATAACCTCGCCTCGGGATGCGTCATGAGCGCGGGTGTTTCGGAAGCGGTATCTCTGTTGCGGAAAGAGATGACACGTCATGTTTCAAGGTTTCATACCGATAAATAAACCCGTGGGTTTACGAAGTTCCGCGTGCGTTGAAAAAATAAAACGGATACTCGGAAATAAAATAAAAGTCGGACACGGTGGGACGCTCGATTCCTCCGCCGGAGGCGTTCTCGTCATACTGCTCGGCGCCTCGACCCGGCTTTCCGAATATGTCACGCGGATGCCCAAAACCTACAGGGCTACGCTGAAGCTCGGTTCGGAGACGACGACGTGCGATTACACGGGCGGCGTGACCGCGACGGGAGACGCCCGAAATATACGCGAGTCCGACGTCGATTCGGTCATTCCGCGTTTTTTGGGATGGAGGATGCAGATGCCGCCGGATATATCGGCGATACACGTCAACGGTCGGAGAGCGCACGAGATTCGCAGGGCGGGCGGAACGCCCGATTTGGCCGCTCGCCCTGTGTTCATAAAAAGCGTGCGCCGCGAGGACCCGATATCGCCCGAAGGAGAATTGAGCCTGACAATAAGCTGCGGCAAAGGCGTCTATGTGCGCGCGATAGCGCGGGACATGGGCAGGATTCTCGGTTGCCGCGCCCATATAGCCTCGCTCGTCAGGCTCGCGACAGGGCCCTTTTCGCTGGAGAGCGCCTTGCGCGTGGACGGGAATTTTTCCGTCCGGCGGGAAGATTTGGCGTCGTTCGTGTATCCCCCGGAATCTCTGGGGAGTTATCTGCCGCTTTATTCGGCGGGAGACGGCGACGCCGCGAAACTGGCGCGGGGGCGGACGATATTGTTTTCCGCCGTCAGGCGCGAGACCAGCGGCGCGTACTGCCCGGGCGGCGTCATAATCATATCGCGGCGGGACGCGGTGACCGTCGCGACGCTCGACAGGATCGGCGGGACGACGGTGGTGAAGCCCGAGATCAATATAGAACAACAGGCAAAACCTTTGGGCTCTGCCCCAAACCCCGCCGGGGAGCCAGCTCCCCGGACCCCTCTTACAAATTATGAAGAGGGCGCGGGCGCGTCCCGCCGCTCTTCTCGGGGGAGCTTGCTCCCCGCCGGGTTCGGGCGCCCATAGGCCCGACGCGCCTACGGGGAGCCCGAGGTTTTGAACCGGAGGATAGTGTCATGATAGCGGCGGTCGGGGCTTTCGACGGTTTCCACAAGGGACATCAGGCGTTATTGGAGCGCGCGCGGACGATAGCCGCCGGCGCGCGCCGCGATTGGGGAGCGGTTACGTTTGCGCGGCATCCCGATGAATTTATTTTTCCTGAAAAAAATTTTAAATTTTTATATTCCCAAAAAGAACGGCGGATGCTGGGGCGTTTTTTCGCGATTCCGACAGTCCGCGAGATTGAGTTTACGCCGCGAATCGCGAACATGTCCCCGGCTGAATTTCTCGATTTCATATCGGGCGAGTTCGGCGTGGACGGGATAGTGGTGGGGGAGGGCTTCCGGTTCGGCAAAAACCGTGAGGGAACCGCCGATTTCCTGTCGGGCGAATGTCAAAAGCGGAATTGGCCGCTCGGAATCGTGTCTGCCGTGAACGATCTTCGGGGAGAGCCGATATCGAGCACTTCGATAAGGGACACGGTTGCCGCCGGCGATATGCGTTACGCGTGGGAAACGCAGGGACATCCGTATTTTTGCGCCGGCCTTGTAGTGCACGGAAACGAAAGAGGCAGGACGATCGGTTTTCCGACCGCCAATTTGGAAACAGCCCCCGAAAAAGTCGGCGCGAGACGGGGAAGCTACGCCGCGCTGGCGTTCGTAAACGGCCATTGGCGCGCGGGCGCGGCCAATATCGGCCTCAACCCAACGTTCAACGACGTCCGGGGAACGCGTTTCGAGGTGTTTTTGCTGGATTTCGAAGGCGACATTTACGGCGTAGAAATCGCCGTGTTTCTGCTGGAGCGTCTCCGCGACGAAACGCGTTTCGCGAACATCGATGAACTGAAGGAACAGATCAGCCAAAACGTCGGAGAAACCCGAGAAATCGCCGAACGCTTCCTGCGCGCCGAACAAGCGTTATGGGAAAAATTTCGCGAGGCTTTCGCAAGAAAAAAACCCGCAGACCCCGCCCGCACCCGCCAGGGAGCCGGCTCCATTTTTCTTTAAAGGGGTCAAAGGGACTGGTCCCCTTGCGGGGTACGGGGCGGAGCCACGTTGTTTTGCCTGCGCCCTGTTTTTAATAAGTTTGGCGATCTAGCCGTTCTTCTCCCTGTTGAGATAATTGTCGCAGGCGATGGCCGCGTTTCTGCCTTCGTCTATCGCCCGCACTACGAGCGAAGGCCCGCTTCGCATATCGCCGGCGGCGAATACCGTGGGCAGGCTGCTCTGATAATCGGAATTATTGGCCGCGACATACCCTCTTGAGTCCACTTCCAACTGAAGCTGCTCTGTCAGCGCCCGTTCCGGCCCGGTGAACCCCATGGCCGTTATCACCATGTCCGCAGGAAACTCCGTTTCGGCGCCGTACGCCGCTTCTTCCACGCTCACCGCCACCACGGACGCGACTTTGCCCTTGCGGCCTTTTATCTTGCGGACAGTTGTGAGAAAATGCCTGGGATCCTCTCCGAAGAGAGCTATCGCTTCCTCTATGCCGTAGTCGGTCTTTCGCACTCTCGGCCACATCGGCCACGGATTGTCCTCCGCCCGCGATTCGGGCGGGCAGGGGAGAATCTCGAACTGAACCACGCCCGACGCGCCCTGTCTTATCGCCGTGGCGACGCAGTCCGTTCCGGTGTCGCCGCCGCCCACCACGACTACGCGTTTATTTTTGGCGTTTATTGAATTCTTTCCGGTCGGGGCGTTGCCCGGTAACCGCTTCGCGGCGGCTGAAAGGAACTCCATCGCGGTATGCGTGCCCTTCAGGGCGGAGCCCTCGACATCGAGTTTGCGTTCGTTTGTCGCTCCGCAGCACAGAACAACGGCGTCAAACTCGCTGAGCAGCCTGATGACCGGCATATCCACGCCGACTTCCGTGTTCAGCGCGAACTTGACGTTTTCCTCGGCCATGATTCGGATTCTGTTCTCGACTATCGATTTTTCGAGCTTCATGTTGGGTATGCCGTAGGTAAGCAGTCCGCCCGGACGCTCGGCTCTTTCGAATACGGTCACGTCGTTCCCGAGGCGGTTGAGCATGTCCGCGCAGGCGAGCCCGGACGGCCCCGAACCGACTACCGCCACTCTCCCGCCGGTGCGCGTTTTTGGAACGCGGGGACGTATTTTTCCGTTCTCCAGCATATAGTCGACTATATATCTTTCTATATTTTTTACCGTCACCGGGAGTTCATGTTCTCCCAGCGTGCATGATCCCTCGCAGAGCGCCGGGCAGACTCGTGACGTGAACTCGGGAAACGGGTGGGTCATGATAAGTCTTTCATACGCTCCCTCTATGTCTCCGTGATATACGAGGTCGTTTATTTCGGGTATGAGGTTGCCCAAAGGACAGCCTATGACGCCATTCCGAAGCGTCACGCCGGCGTGACAGAACGGCACGCCGCAGTCCATGCAACGGGCGCTCTGCCGGGTTATGGTCCCGGTATCGGCCGGCAGGGTGAAGTCGAAACAGTCCCTCACCCTTTCATCCGCGGGCCTGTGAGCGGCCTCGATCCTGTCATATTCCATAAAGCCCGTCGGTTTTCCCATGACGCGAACCCCCTAATCCTTTTTCTCTTCCGGTTTGCTGCCTTGCCGTGTTTCGTTGAAGGCGTAAAGCGGCGCGTCCTCATCGGGCACTCCGGCATCCCCGGCGCTCTTCATGGCGTCGAGCGCTTTTTTGTAGGCGTCCGGCATCACCTTTACGAAAGATTTGAGTTTTTTTTCGAAATCATTCAGTATCGTTCCGGCGACGAAGCTTCTGGTATATTCAAAATGCCGTTCCAGCATATTTCTCAAAATCATCTCATCATCCCCGTCCGGCGCGGTAAGGTTCACGAGGCCGGTATTACAGTTGCCGCGCAGCCGGTCGTCGGGATCGTGGACGTATGCCACGCCGCCCGACATTCCCGCGCCGAAATTTTTGCCGGTCGGCCCGAGTATCAGGACGACTCCGCTGGTCATATACTCGCAACCGTGGTCGCCCACGCCTTCGACGACCGCGACGGCGCCGCTGTTTCTGACGCAGAAGCGCTCGCCCGCCACCCCGCTGATATATGCTTCTCCGGATGTGGCGCCGTAAAGCGCGACATTGCCTATGATGACGTTTTCGCCGTCTCGGGGCGTCCATCCGCCGGGAGGGGCGATGATTATCCTGCCTCCCGAGAGCCCCTTTCCAACGTGATCGTTGGCCTGTCCCCGCAGTTCGAGGGTCACTCCGCGCGCCAGGAACGCGCCGAAGCTCTGGCCGGCGCATCCGTCGAAAATCAGCCTCACCGAATCGTCCGGCGCCCCGGCTGTCCCGTATCGCCGCGCTATCTCCCCGGACAGCATCGCGCCGACCGTCCTGTCGGTGTTGTCTATGGCAAATCGCGAGACGATCTTCTCGCCGCGTTCCAGCCTCGGCATACAGAGCGGGATCAGCGTGTTCCTGTCGAGCGACCTCTGCAGCATATGTTCCTGCGGGAAGTGGAAGTAACGGTCTTCCTTCCTGTCGATTTGCGACGGTTGCGACAGAAGTCTCGAAAGTTCCACCGTGCGCGCCTTTTCGTCATTTATCTTGGACTTTGCCCCTAACAGTTCAACGTGTCCTATCAGCTCGTTGAAAGTGTGCGCTCCAACCACGGCCATCCACTCGCGAACCTCCGTCGCTATAAATCGCATGAAGTTTTCGACGTGTTCCGGCTTGCCGCGGAATTTTTTCCGAAGCGACGGGTTCTGTGTGGCAATGCCGACAGGACAGGTGTCGAGGTTGCAGACCTTCATCATGTCACAGCCGAGCGCGACCAGCACGGCGGAAGCAAACCCGAATTCCTCCGCGCCGAGCAAGGCGGCTATCACCACGTCGCGCCCGGTCAGCAGCTTCCCGTCTGTTTCAAGCGTGACGCGATTTCTGAAATTATTCAACAGCAGCGTCTGATGTACTTCGGCGAGGCCCAATTCCCACGGGAGGCCGGTGTGACGGATGCTGCCGCGAGGCGCCGCTCCGGTGCCACCGTCGTATCCGCTTATGGTTATGACGTCGGCCAGGCCTTTCGCGACGCCAACCGCTATCGTGCCGATTCCGGCCTCGGAAACCAGCTTGACGCTTATCCTCGCCCGTCTGTTGGCGTTTTTGAGATCGTAGATGAGCTGCGCCAGATCCTCGATCGAGTATATGTCGTGATGGGGCGGCGGCGATATGAGCGCCACGCCCGGCGTGGAGTTTCTGGCGCGCGCTATCCACGGATACACTTTCGTTCCGGGCAGATGTCCGCCCTCCCCCGGCTTCGCGCCCTGCGCCATCTTGATCTGTATCTCGGCGGCGTTGTTCAGGTAAGCTATTGTCACGCCAAACCGCGCGGACGCGACCTGTTTGATGGCGCTGGACGAACTGAGGCCGTCCTCGCGCGGCTCCCACCGTTCGGAAAGCTCGCCGCCCTCGCCGCTGTTGCTCTTGGCGCCCAGACGGTTCATGGCTATCGCGATACATTCATGAGCCTCTGGGCTGATCGATCCGTAGGACATGGCCCCGGTCTTGAAGCGCCTCACGATGCTCTCCGCCGGTTCAACCAGGTCGAGTGAAATCGGCTTTCCTTTGGCGGCTATGTTCAGCAGTCCCCTTATGTTTTTCAGATAATCCGCGCGGCTAGTGACGATAGACGAAAATTTCTTGAAAAGTTCGTAGTCTCCGGTCCGGCACGCTTGCTGAAGGCAGTATACGCTCTCGGGATTAAATAAATGACGTTCTCCGCCGCGGCGCCATTTCATCTCCCCTCCTGGGTCCAGCGGCTCGCCGGCCGTCAGGGAATTGAAGGCGTTCTCATGGCGCGCCACGCTCTCGTTCTCTATCTCGTTCAGGGTGACTCCGCCGATCCTCGTGACAGTGCCTGTGAAATATTCGTTTACGACCTGTTCGCTCACTCCGAGGGCTTCGAATATCTGAGCGCCCTGATAGCTGCGGACGGTCGAAATGCCCATCTTCGAGATTATCTTCACGATACCTTTTGTGAGAGCTTCCATATAGTTGGATACGGCGGTCTCTTCATCCGCGTCTATGGCCCCTCGGCGGGACATGTCGCGGATTATCCCGTACGCCAGATATGGATTTACCGCGTCGGCGCCGTATCCTATGAGCGCGGCCAAGTGGTGCGTTTCCCTGGGTTCCCCGCTCTCGATGACAATGCTCGCCCTGGTGCGCATTTTTTTTCGGATCAGATGATGATGTAGCCCCCCCGCGACGAGCAGGGCCGGTATCGGCGCCATGTTCTCCCCGGCCCCCCTGTCGGAAATGATTATCAGGTTATAACCGTCCGCGACGGCTGTATCGGCGGCGAACATTATATTGTCGAGCGATTTTTTGAGCCCGTTCGACTGCTTGCCGTTAAAAAGCATCGGCAGGGTGATCGCTTTGAATCCGCGCTCGTCTATGTTGCGGAGTTTCAGAAGTTCGTCGTCGGATATGACGGGAGTGCCGTGACGAATCATGCGGCAATTTTCTGGGCCTGGCACGAGCATGTTGCCCTCGCTGCCGAACTGGACGCCCGACGACGTCACGTTCGCCTCGCGGAGGGCGTCCAGCGGCGGATTCGTGACCTGGGCGAACATTTGTTTGAAGTAGTTGTAAAGCAGTTGGGGGCGCTCGGAAAGGACGGCCAACGGAATGTCGGCGCCCATCGCCGATATGGGTTCCTCCGAATTCTCGGCCATCGGTTTCAGGATGAGCGTCAGGTCTTCCCACGTATAGCCGAATATCTTCTCCGCCTCCAACAATGCGCGGGGCTCGAAATCCGCGTTTTCCGCGGAGACGGAGAGCGATTCGAGGCCAACGAGGTCTTTCATGAGCGCGTGTTCGTAAGGAGAAAGCGTGCCAGCCTCCCGTTTTTCCCTGATCATATCGCGCCATCCCGTGCCGGCGCCTTGTTTTTTCGGCAGATCGGCCAACCGGAGCACATTCTCCTCAATCCATTTTTTGAAGGGCGCGCTCGACGCGATGGAGGATTTTATCTCGTCGTCCTCTATTATCCGCCCCTGCCCGGTATCGACAAGCAGCATCCTGCCGGGACGCAGCCTGTCCTTGCGGATTATTTCCGAATCCGGTATCGGAAGCACTCCGACCTCGCTCGACAAGATAACCATATTGTTTTTGGTCACGAAATACCTGGAAGGGCGCAACCCGTTCCTGTCCAGCCTCGCTCCGGCGATGACGCCGTCGGTGAAAGCGATGGCGGCAGGTCCGTCCCAGGGTTCCATGAGACAGCTCGCGTACTCGTAAAACGCTTTCCTTCCGGGTTCCATGGCGTCGTCTTTTTCCCAGGGCTCGGGTATGGCCATCATCAGCGCGTAAGGCAGCGTGTAACCGGCGTTCATCATGAACGTCAGGAAATCGTCCAGCATCGCGGAGTCGCTTCCGTCCTCGTTTATGATGGGGAGTATCTTCCCGTAATCCGCCCCGTACTTTTCGGATTTCAGCGCCGATTCGCGCGCCTTTATCCAGTTGACGTTGCCGCGGATAGTATTTATTTCACCGTTATGGATGATGTGCCTGATGGGGTGCGCTCTCTCCCAGCTCGGGAACGTGTTGGTGGAATACCGCGAGTGAACCAGGGCTATCGCGCTCTCTACGTCCCCGTCGCGGAGATCGATGTAAAACGCGTCCATCTGGCGCGGGATCAGCATACCCTTGTACACGATCGTCCGCGACGATATGCTCGCCAGGTAAAAATACGGGTCGGACTCCGTATATTTCACATTCCTGATGCGCGCGAGAGAAAGTTTTGAGACGACGTACAGCTTTCTCTCGAAATCCTCGCGGGACATTCCGCCGGGGCGCCTGATGAAAACCTGGAGTATGGCGGGGCATACGTCCCTCGCCGTTTTGCCGACTGCGGCGGGATATGTCGGCACATGTCTCACGCCTATCGTTTCCATGCCTTCGGATGCGACGATGTCCCCGAATGCGGCGAGCGTTTTTTCGCGCCTCGGCATGTCCGGCGACGCGAACAGCATGGCGACTCCGTACATGCCCTCGTCGGGAAGATTTATTCCCATTCCCTCGCAGTCGCGTTTAAGGAAACGGTGAGGTATCTGTATCAATATCCCGGCGCCGTCGCCAACCTCTGGATCCGCCGCCACTCCCGCCCTGTGCGTCAGGTTGATCAGCACTTTCAGCGCGTCGCGGACCAGGGCGCGCGATTTCACGCCCTCAATGCTGACCAACATCCCTATGCCGCAGGCGTCGTGTTCGAACTTCGGGTCGTACAAACAGTTATTTCCGGGATCGTGAATAATTTTTTTCCGCATGATATCCGCTTCCTTCAAAAAAATTCCGCTATTTCCAAAAATTCAAAAAACAATTTATAAATTCTATCACAGGAGCGCGATTTGTTACAAGTAAAAAATAAAAAATCCAAATTCAGGTGTGCCGGCGCTGTAACGCCCGTCGGTGGGGGAGAACAAAATCAGGCGGCGGCCGGAGGACATTGCCCAATCCCCCCGGCCGCCGCTGTCGGTTTTACGTTCTGACGTTCGTCCCTATATCGGAATTCAGCTCCGTTTGCCGCGGATCAGAACCATCCCCGCAAGCGCCAGAAGCCCGAACAGACCGCCGAATCCGGCGTCGCATCCGCTGTTGTTGTCGCGCTTGACGAGCGCGGCGTCCAAGTTTTCCTTCGTCCATTTATTCTTCCCTGATTTCACTGTAACGTCGGAAATAGTCTCACCGGCATTCAAATTTTCGATAATTTTTGCCGCATCGGCGACGTTTAAACCGTTCTTAAGCGTTATCGACGCCCCTGTAGCATCAACCTAAAGGACTCTTTACCGGTCTCGCCAAACACCCCTGATGGTTTGGCGCAAGCGTTTATTATCGGGGAGGAATTCATCGGCGGCGGCGGAGATATGATATGATTGTGGCGTCGGGCTGGACGGTTGGAAACGAGCTTGAAAAAATCGGGGAGTGTTGTTTATGCGCACGAAAAACAGTGACAGCGTCAAAATCGGCGTCGAACGCGCGCCGCACCGGTCGCTTCTTTACGCGGACGGATTCGCCGACTGGGAGATCGAGCGCCCGTGGGTTGGCGTGGTCAACTCGGCGAACGCGATAATTCCCGGTCACAACCATTTGGGAACTCTCGTGCAGGCTGTCAAGAGCGGGATTTACGCCGCGGGGGGACTGCCGATCGAGTTTCCGACAATCGGCGTTTGCGACGGGATAGCGATGAACCACAGGGGGATGAAATACTCGCTCCCCAGCCGCGAGCTGATCAAGGATACCATCGAGACCATGACGTACGCGCACGGCTTTGACGCCCTCGTGATGGTGACGAACTGCGACAAAATCATTCCCGGCATGGCGATGTCCGCGCTGTCGCTGAACATTCCGTCGATAATTTTATCCGGCGGGCCGATGCTGCCCGGCTTCCACGAAGGCCGTCGCGTCGGTCTGCTGAGCGTCTTCGAGGGAGTGGGGAAATTTATAGCGGGCGAGATTACCGAGGACGACATGAGGGAGATGGAACGTTCCGTGTGCCCGACCTGCGGCTCCTGCGCCGGAATGTACACGGCGAACACCATGAACTGCGTTTTGGAGGCGCTGGGCCTGGCCCTGCCCGGCAATGGAACGATCCCGGCCGTGTACTCCGAGAGGGCGCGGCTCGCGAAGGACGCGGGCAGGGCGATAATGAACCTCATAGAGCGCGGCGTCCGCCCGAGGGACATAGTGACGCCCGACGCCGTGAAAAACGCGCTCGCCGTCGATGTCGCGCTGGGAGGCTCGACGAATACCTGCCTCCACATACCGGCGATAGCGCATTGCGCCGGTTTCGAGGCGCCGCTGTCGCTCGTCGACGAAGTGAGCCGGAAGACGCCGCACCTCTGCGCGATGAACCCGGCCGGACCGCATTTTCTGGTCGACCTTTATCACGAGGGCGGCATTCCCGCCCTGATGGCGCGGCTTCTCAAAGGAGGCCTGTTGTCCGGCAAACCTCTCACCGTGACGGGGCGGACGGTGGCCGAGAATCTGAATGATGTAAAAGTGATCGGTCACGAAGTTATCCGACCGCTCTCTAATCCCGTCCACGCCGAGGGCGGGCTCGCGGTACTGTACGGAAATATCGCGCCGAACGGATGCGTCGTCAAACAGAGCGCGGTGCTGCCCGAAATGATGACGCACGAGGGCCCGGCACGGGTGTTCGACGGGGAGGAAGCGGCGTTTGAGGCGATATCGTCGAGGAAGATAAAGCCGGGCGACGTGATAGTGATAATCAACGAGGGGCCCAGGGGCGGCCCCGGCATGAGGGAGATGCTGCTGCCGACGTCGACGCTCGCCGGGCTGGGGCTCGACTCGTCGGTGGCGCTCATCACCGACGGACGTTTTTCCGGGGCGTCGCGCGGCGCGTCGATAGGGCACGTCTCGCCCGAGGCGGCGAGCGGCGGGCCTATAGGGCTCGCGCGCGACGGCGACATAATCAAAATAGACATCGGCGCGCGCGGCGTGGAACTCGCCGTATCCGACGAGGAACTCGCGTCGAGGGCGGCGGAAAATAAACCGGCGCTCAAGCCCGCGGGCAGCTCCTACCTGGAGCGTTACAGGGAAAACGTCACATCGGGTTCCGACGGGGCCATTTTTAAAATTTTCAAAGGAGAATAAATCATCATGGAAAAACGCGTCAGAAAAGTGAGAGTGACCGAAACATGCCTCATCATGCTCACGGTTTTAGCAGTCGGTTTTGTCCTGAGCAGGGCGGAGCGGGTCGCGATCCCTCTCACGCTGGCGTTCATACTGACGCTACTGCTGTATCCGGTGGTGAAGGCGGGAGCGCCGCGCAAGATACCTCCGATAGTGATGGTCATGGTCATTTTGGTCTGCTTTGTCGCCGTATTCGCCCCGCTCGGCGTGTTTCTCAACGCCAGGCTCCAGAGTACCCTGGCGCTTTTGCCGGAATATCACGAAAAACTGGTGAGCCTCGGCAGGACATTCCTGCAAAAATATCAGATGCCGTCCGTGTTCTGGGACTCTATAAACTGGTACAACACGATAGGGCGGTATCTCGGCAACATGACGGGTTTTCTGATCAACTGGCTCGGCAATCTCGCGATGGTCATGGTGTTCCTCATCTTCATGCTTCTCGAATCCCCCTACATGAAAAACCGCCTTAACGCCGCGTTTACCGGAGAAAACGGGGAGACCGTGGCACGCGTGTCCGACAAGATAGTGAGCCAGATATCCAAATATCTGCGCACGCTCACCGTAATAAGTTTTTCGACGGGCGTGTGCGTGTGGTTCGCGCTGTGGCTCATCGGCGTCGAATTCGCCATCATGTGGGGAGTGCTGGCGTTCGTGCTGAACTTCATACCGACTTTGGGCTCCATTGTCGCCTCCGTTCCGCCGATTCTGGTCGCGATAGTCCAGTATTACCCGAACCCCACGCCCGCCGCGCTGGCGTCGTTGGCGCTTCTCGCGATTCAATTCACGATAGGAAATATACTCACGCCGAAAATAATGGGCGACACACTCGACCTCAGCCCGGTCGTCATACTGATATCGCTGATGTTCTGGGGGATTATCTGGGGCGTGGTGGGCGCGCTTCTCTCGGTTCCGATAACGGTGATGATAAAGATAATCTGTGAGAATGTGGCGGGATTGGACTTCGTGGCGGTGCTCATGAGCGCTCCGAGAGAGAGCCATCTCGACCGCGCGGAGGAGATACGATCTTGATAGCCGGCGTGGGGACTGATTTGTGCGCGATCTCGCGGATGAAACGCGCCGTGGAGAACGATTATTTCGTGAAAAAAATTTTCGTCGCGGAGGAGATCGAATACGCCATGTCTCGGGGCGAACCCGCGCGGCATTTCGCCTCCGCTTTCGCCGCCCGCGAGGCGCTATCCAAGGCGACGGGGCTCGGGATGTTCGGCATGGGGCTGTCGGCCGTCTGGGTGCGGCGCACGGATAAAGGGCCGATTTTCATGATGGACGGCGGGACATCCGAAAGACTGCGATCGCGAGGCGCCGATAAATGCTGGCTCTCACTCACTCACGAGGGAGATTTCGCGCTCGCGTTCGTCGTGCTGGAGAGCGCCTGATGAAATATTATTACGGGTCCGAAGCCGTCAGGGCCGCCGACAAAAAAGCCGCCGAAGCGCTGTGCGTTTCTGGCGAGGTGTTGATGGAGAACGCCGGACGCGCGGCGGCCGAGATAATCGCGGCGCGTTACCCCGACGCCGGGTCGTTTCTAGCGCTGTGCGGCCCTGGGAATAATGGCGGTGACGGATTCGTAGCAGCGCGGCATCTCGACGTCATGGGCAGGAAAGCCGAAATCATTTCCGTTCGAAATACGTCCGAATACACGGGCGAGGCGCGCTTCGCGGCGATCGCCGCAGAAAGATGCGGGATAAAAATTTCCGTCTCGCGCGATATGAGCGACGCCGCGATAAGGGACGCGCTCGAATCGTCCGTCGTGGTGGACGCCCTGCTTGGTGTCGGCGCGAGCGGCGAGCCAAGAGGCGAGGTGAAACGCCTCATCGAGATGTCCGAAGGATTAGGAGCGGGAGCGGTTTCACTGGATATTCCGAGCGGCGTCGGCCCGGACACGGGAGAAGTTGGCGCGGTTTCGTTCCTCGCGGATCTGACCGTTTCTTTTCTCGCGCTGAAACCGGCCCACGCGATAGCGCCGGGCGCTTTGATGTGCGGGGAGACCGTGACGGCCGGAATCGGCGTGAAACCCGAACTCGCGCTCGACGCGGCGCCGGAGCTGACAGGGTATGATGCCTCCGATATTCCGGCCATGTTTCCCCGGCGCGGAAAAAATATTCACAAGGGCTCCAGAGGCTCGCTTCTCGTCGTGGGGGGCTCGTCGAATTTCAGGGGCGCTCCCGTGCTGTCGTCCCTCGCGGCGCTGAAGGCCGGATGCGGGCCGGTCGCTCTCGCGGCGCCCGCGAGCGTGATAGCGTCGGCGGCATCGCTGCTGCCGGAGGCAATTTTCATCCCGCTCCCCGAGGATGACGGGCACGTCCGTTTCGCGGGCTTCGAGGAAGCCCTGTTCCCCTTCGCCGATAAATTCGACACGCTCGTGCTGGGGCCGGGGTTCGGGCTGAGCGACGACGCGATGAAGGTCTCGCGTTTTCTGTGCGGCGCGTGGCGCAAGCCCATGCTCGTCGACGCGGACGCGCTAAAGGCGGGTTATGAAATTCGCCTCGATAACGCGGTCGCCACGCCGCACGCGGGCGAGGCGTCATTTATTTTGGGCGTCCCGCCCGCCGAAGTGGAAAAACACAGACTGCGTTCGTGCCGGAAACTCGCGGAAAAATTCGGCGTCGCGATCCTGAAGGGACCCCGCACGCTCATCTCCGACGGTTTAAAGACGAATGTCGCGCTGGAGGGCGGCCCGGAATTGGCCGTGCCGGGTTCCGGCGACGTGCTGTCGGGAGTGGTCGGCGCTTTCCTCGCGGCGGGATTGAAACCGCTCGACGCCGCGACTTTGGGGGCCGTCGTCCACGGCGCCGCGGGAGAACGCCTCGCCGCCTCGAGAGGCGTGAACGGCGTCCTGGCGCGCGACATAGCGGGAGCGATGAGGGAAGTTGCACTATTTAAAGAGACGTAAAGCCGCGCACGAGACGGAGCGTCCCCAAAAAACGCGATTTCGTGGGCCGTTGATGACGTTTTTCAGCCTTGTTCTGTCAGGCGTGTTCATAGCCGTTTTCAAATCGAAAAACCCGGAAATGAACATCAAGCCGACCTTGATCATGTTCGGCGCAGTGGCGCTGGGATGCGCGGTGATGATCTTTGTCTCGCGAAGGAAAAAGGACGATGACTGAAAGAGTTGCCGGAGATGATTTGACCTGCGGGTTTCCCGATATCCCCGTCGATGACGGGGAAGGGACAAAAATGATCGGCGGAATCCTGGCGGCGGAGATATACGGCGGGCTCGCCGTCGTGTTGACCGGCCCGCTCGGCTCGGGCAAAACGGCGCTCGTAAAGGCCGCGGCCGGCGCGTTGGGAATCGAGTCCGTCAAAAGCCCCACGTTCGCGACGGAGGCCGTTCACCGCGCTTTCGCCGCGCCGGGATTCGACATCGTCCACGCCGACCTCTACAGGCTGGATTCCGGTCAAATCGGCCTTGATACGGAACTCCGGTTCGAGGAATACCTGTCGGATCGCCGCGCGGTTTTGTTCGTCGAGTGGGGCGAAAGATGGAACGCGCCGAAAACCGACTGCTGGAGGGTGGATATTTCCTCGCCCGATCCTTCGAATCCCGACGCCCGACTCTTCGGCTTCAGGGCTTTCGGCGCGGAAGCGTCGCGGCGCCTCGCCAAAGCCTACGGCAGGATGCTCGACGCGCTCGCGGAATCCCAAATCCGCGGGGAAAACCCTTGAGGCCCCGCCTCAAACTCCGGCAGGGAGCCGGCTCCCCCGCGAAGAGCGGCGGGACGCGCCCGGACCCTCTTACTGGTGAAAACAAAAAAATTAATAAGGGGTCAAGGGGACTGGTCCCCTTGCGGGGTACGGGGCGGAGCCACGTTGTTTTGCCCGCGGGTTTTGAGGAATCGGGACGGCGTTGCTGACGCTCGCTATAGACTGCGCGTTGCGGCGCGTTGGCCTTGGCTTGTCCGACGAGGAGAAAATTCTCGGCGAATTCTCCCGCGACGCCGGGACACGACAGGCCGAACTTCTGCCTTCGTCCGTCGCGAATTTTCTGTCGTCCTTCGAGTATGCCGTGAGGGATGTCGACCTGATCGCCGTCACGGAGGGCCCCGGATATTTCACGGGCCTCCGCGTGGGCATGTCATACGCCGCCGCTCTCGCCGAAAGCGTAGGCGCGTTCGTCGTCGCGGTTCCGACATTGCTCGCGATGGCTCTGCCGTTGCTCGGCATATTCAAGTCCGCCGGCTCGCCCGTCACGGTCGCGCCGCTCATCCCGGCGGGACGAGGCTCGGTCTACGCCGCCGTTTACGGGTACAATGGCGACAAGATAACGGCTTCATTGGAGCCGTCTCACATCGAGACTTCCGATTTCGCGAACGTCATCGGCGCCTTCGACGCCGCGCGCCGGCCGATCCTGACCGGCGTCGCGCTTCCGGATGAGTTAGCGTCACGCGGTTACGCGATGACAGCGCCGCCCCCCTCTATGCCGTCCGGCATACTGGAAGCCGCGCGTTCGCTCGCACCCATTGACCCCGCCCAAATCCGCGCGGTTTATCTGAGGGAACCGGGTTAAATTTTCTCACTCGCAGAGCCTGATAAGCCGCCGAGACAATTTTTCCTCGGAACTCAACGCTCGGCGGATTTGCCGCGATACGAGGAAAAAAGATAGTCCGACGATAGGATAATGCGTTATTTATGTCATATTTTTTGGTTTCGTGCAATATCTAGTATGCAAACACGCCCTGGCCTTACCGGCCATGACGCCCGCGTCGGCGCCGGGACTGTCCACGGACACTATCGCGGCGGGCGCGCCGCTCTTTGACATATCGCTCGCGATGGTGACGAGGCAGCGGCTCGAGCCCTCGTCTTCCCAGGGAAAGCCATATCCGCTTCCGGCCGCCATTTTCCCCAGATTCCGCACCGCCGTGATATTGTCGACCAGAACCGACACGCCGTCCGCCCCGGGCTCCGTCAACGCTTTTTTCGCGCTGATCACCGGAATTGGGCAAGGCTGCCCCGACATATCTGTCGTTTTCAGAACATCCACCTCCAATAAATAAAACTCACGCGCTCACGCGAAATCGACCAATTTCTCCCCTCGAGGGATGACTTCACCGATTACCGCCGCGAGCGGATCTCCTTCGCGAATCGCGGACAGCAATGACTCAGCCTCGTCTTCAGCCACGGATATAAGCAACCCTCCGGAAGTTTGCGGGTCAAACAGCAACTCCTGAGTGGCAAACGGCAGTTTGCCGACATCGACGCGCTCTCCGGCGTAATTCCGGTTTCTCTGTCCCGCCGCCGTCAGCAGATATTCGTCCGCGTACGACACAGCCCGCGGAACGACCGGCAGGTTGTCGGGAAAAAGACGTATGCTCACCCGATCCGCCGCCATCTCCAAAACGTGCGCCAAAAGACCGAAACCGGTGATATCCGTACACGCGCTCACGTCATATCCCTTCGTCATCTCTTTCGACGCCGCCATGTTCAGCCGTTCCATGGACGAGACCGCCGCCGCGACGGCGCTTTCGTCGGCCATTCCGCCGCGTGACGCGGCCATGACGATCCCGACCCCGAGAGGTTTTGTCAAAATCAACTTATGGCCGGCGGTCGGCCTGTCGTTGCGTATAAAAGAACCGGTCCCGACGATGCCGGTCACGGCCAGACCGTATTTGGGCTCCTTGTCGTAAATCGAGTGGCCGCCGCCAAGCACGGCTCCCGCCTCGACGATTTTTTCCGCTCCGCCGCCCAGAATATCTTCCAATATGGCCGCGTCCATGGTCTCCGGGAAACAGACCAGATTCAACGCGAGCAAAACCTTGCCGCCCATTGCCCAAACGTCGCTCATGGCGTTTGCCGCGGCTATCCTGCCGAAGGTTCGCGGATCATCGATCATCGGGCTGAAAAAATCGACGGTGGAGATGACGGCTTCGTCTTCGCTGACCTGATAGACCGCCGCGTCGTCGCCGGACTCGAAACCGACCAAAAGATGTTCGTCCGAAAACTCGGGCAGAGTCCGCAACAACGCGGACAGCTCCCCGGGGCCGATCTTGGCGCCGCACCCCCCGCTCGTGCAATTCGAAATAATCGTTCTCTCACTCTTCAAATGAATTCCCCCCTGATCGAGGCGGACGCGTTCAACTGGATATACGCGTTCCGCCCCTGTTCCTCTGTTCTCGAAAACACGCCCGAATACGGCACGTTGTTGTTTTCAAGACATTCGACGGCGGCGGCCGGCGATTTACGGGACAACCTCAGGCAAAAACCGCACCCGGCTCTGACTGCGGACGGAGTGGGCATCACCGTCGTTGAAATTCCGTCTCCGGAAAGGACCTGTTCGGCGATTATGGCGCTCGAAACGTTCGCGAAGTCGATTATCGCTTCCATCGAGGCAATTCATCCTCCGGGACGCGCACGCGAAATCACCCGCTCAAGCCATTGTCATGACTGTGCCGGCATGGCCTTCCAACGCGTCCGCGGCCTTGTCGAGCGACGTTATGACAGCTTTTTTGCCGGGGAACCGCCGCACGAATTTTATCGCGGCCATAACCTTCGGGAGCATACTGCCGGGGGCGAAGTGCCCTTCGCTCACATACTCGATGGCCTCGGCCACCGTTACGCGCTCCAGGCTTTTTTGATCGGGCTTGCCGTAGTTGAGGAAAATTCTGTCAACTCCGGTCAATATCAGCAGACAGTCGGTCTCCATTTCCTCAGCGAGCAACTCGGCGGCGAGATCCTTGTCTATCACGGCCGCGGCGCCGGTGAGCGAGCCGTCCATGTTTTCCGTCACCGGGATACCGCCGCCGCCGGCGGTTATCACTATCGTACTGTCCCAGAGACGCTTTATGGAATCGAGTTCGACGATCCGGAGCGGCGTCGGCGACGCTACGTAACGCCTCCATCCGCGCCCGGCATCCTCTTTCATCACGTAACCTCTTTCACGGGCAACGCGTTTGGCTTCCTTCTCGGTGAAGAATGGGCCTATGGGTTTCGTCGGCTCCCTGAACGACTCGTCATTTTTGTCGACCACAACCTGCGTGAGTATCGTGACCACTGGGACGTTGCGGTTCCTGTTCCTTATCGCGTCACGCAGGCACTGCTGAATCTGGTATCCGATATAACCCTGGCTCATGGAGCCGCAGACGTCGAACGGCATGGCAGGAAGACCCTCTTCGATCTGAGCCGCCGTCTCCTGAGAAAGCACGATACGCCCGATCTGCGGCCCGTTGCCGTGAACTATGGCCATTTCATAACCTTTGAAATTGATGTCGGCCAGGCGTTCACATGTTCTGCGCACCACGCCGAGCTGAGCCTCCGCCGTCGGCGGCGTGTTCGCTTCCTGAAGCGCGTTTCCTCCCAGAGCTATCACCACTTTGCTGAAACCCATCAACAAGCCTCCTTAAAGCTCGAATGAACATAATAAATTATTGTCATTATACATATCGAGGCATGCTCGTCAACGAGGTTACGTGCCCGACGCGCAAGTCACGGTTTTTTCCGCGAAATTATACGCGCGGTACCAGCAATTTTTGGGACGTGATGTTTTTTATGTTTAATTTTGAAGACCTTGATTTTCGCGTTGATATTCTCAATCAGAATATGCTCGCGAGAAATATGGCGGTTTTCACTCTTTCTGTGATATCATTGTGCCGTTGGATACGCGCGGGGATGTCCGCCGGTGAATTGCTCGAGAAGTTTGATAAGGAGAATGTACAGACGTGATGAACGGCGAAGCGGCGGAAGTTCCGCCGCAAGATAATCCTGAAAAGAGAAACGAGTACATAAATCGGGAACTGAGCTGGGTGCGCTTCAACCGGAGAGTTCTCGACGAGGCGTTCGACAAGTCCAAACCGCTTTTGGAACGGGTGAGGTTTGCCGCGATTTTCGCGAACAACCTCGACGAGTTTTTCATGATAAGGGTCTCCGGTCTGGTGCGGCAGCTCAAGAACGGGGTGGTTTCCCTGCCTCCGGACGGAATGACCCCGTTGGAACAGCTCGTCGCCATTCGCAAGGCCATAGCGTCGGACGCAAAAAGATTGCTCGAGTGCTGGCACGGCGAACTTCAGCCGGAGTTGCGCGAGAACGGCATAGAAATACTGAATTTCAGGCAAATATCCGAAAAACAGGGACATTTTCTCGACCGGTATTTCAAAAACGAGATATTTCCGACGCTGACGCCGCTCGCGTTCGATCCCGGACACCCTTTTCCGCATATCTCGAACCTCAGCCTGAGTTTCGCCCTCGCGCTCCGCGACGAAAAGGGGCACGAACGTTTCGCGAGGCTCAAAATACCCGAGTCGTTCCCGAGGCTCTTTCAGATACCGCCCGAATCCGGAAGCAAAGATGACGGGATGGGATTGCGCGGTTCGCGGACCGCGACGTTCGTGTGGCTCGAGGATATCATAGAGGCAAACCTGAGCGCGCTGTTTCCCGGAATGACCATAGAGGGCGCCGTGTTGTTCCGCGTCACGAGGGACACCGATTTCGAGATAGAGTCGGACGAAGCCGAAGACCTGCTCCATTCCATACGCGAGAACGTGGAAAAACGGCGTTTCGGCCTCGCCGTCAGGCTCCAGACAGAGCGCGGGGTCCCGAAGCGCATAAGGGAAATTTTGACGCGCAATCTCGAATTGGACACATTTCAGGTATATTCCACTGAATTCCCCGTGGGGCTGTCGTCGCTGATGCAGCTTTACAGCCTCGACCGGCCCGAATTGAAATATCCGCCCTTCACGCCGGGAATGCGCCGCGAGACCCGCGACAGGCATAAGATATTCGACGCCGTCCGCGAGCGCGACATACTGCTCTATCACCCATACGACAGCTTCAAGCCGGTGGTCGATTTCATATGCGAATCCTCGCGTGATCCGGACGTGCTCGCGATAAAGCAGACGCTTTACAGGGTGGGGGCAAATTCGCCGATAGTCGACGCGCTCAAGGATGCGTGTTCGAGGGGCAAGCAGGTGGCCGCCCTGGTGGAACTCAAGGCGCGGTTCGACGAGGAGAACAACATCGGCTGGGCGAGGGCGCTCGAAAGCGCGGGCGTCCACGTCGTCTACGGCCTGCCGGGACTTAAGACCCACGCCAAGATATGCCTGGTCGTCAGGCGCGAGAAGGACGGAATCAGGCGTTACGTCCACCTCGGCACCGGAAACTACAACGCCGTCACCGCCGGCATCTACACCGATTTCGGGTTGTTCACCGCGAACCCCGACATAGGCGCCGACGCCTCCGACCTTTTCAACGTGCTCACCGGCTACTCGGCGCTGAAAGAATACCGTAAACTGCTGGTGGCCCCGCATACCCTCCGGCGCGAGATAATATCGAGGATAGACCGCGAGATAAGCCGTCACGCCGAGAGCGGGGACGGCCGCCTGATATTCAAGCTCAACGCCGTCTCCGACAAGGAGAGCATCGACGCGCTCTACCGCGCTTCCCGCGCCGGAGTCGAAATCGACCTGCAGGTGCGCGGCATCTGCTGTCTCAGACCGGGCGTCGCGGGTTTGAGCGAGAACATCAGGGTATCGAGCATCGTCGGGCGTTTCCTCGAACACACTCGCGCTTTTTACTTTCGCAACGGCGGCGACGGGGAACTGTACCTCGGCAGCGCCGACCTCATGACGCGCAATCTCGACCGCCGCGTCGAATGTCTCTTTCCCGTGGAGTCGCCCGAGATACGCCGTGAGATAATGGATTCGATACTGCCCGCGCATCTGGCCGACAATGTCCAGTGCCGCGAACTCGGCCCGGACGGAGCGTACGCGAAACTCGCCCCCGGCGACGCCCCCGCCGTCGATTCGCAGCGGGCGATGCTGGAACTGCGATGCGGTTTGAGGGAGTAACTTCATGGGGGGGGGGGGGGGCGTTGTCGTCGCCATTCCATGCTACAACGAAGAGCGAACGATAGCCAAAGTCGTGTCGGATTTCAGGCGGGCGCTCCCCGAGGCGCGCGTCATAGTGTTTGACAACCGATCGACCGACATGAGCGCGAAGTTGGCGGTCATCGCGGGCGCTGAGGTAATTTACGTCGGCCGCCGGGGCAAGGGCGCCGTTTTGAGGCATCTTTTCCGTGAGATAGACGCGGACGTTTACCTCACGGCTGACGGCGACGACGCGTGTCCGGCCGATACGGCGAAAGATCTGATTTCCCCGATATTGAACGGCGATGCGGATATGGCCATAGGCGACAGAATATCCGGGGGCGGCTACAAGCGGGAGAACAGGAGAAAATTTCATAATTTCGGCAACGAGCTCGTCAGCGCGCTGGTCAACGGGTGTTTCGGCGCGGAGATACGCGACGTGATGTGCGGTTACAGGGCTTTCAGCAGGAGATTGGCCGTCAATGTGCCCATACTCTCGGACGGTTTCGAGGTGGAGACAGAGATGACCGTCAAGTGTCTCGAAAGAAAGCTCGCCATCGCGCAGATACCGATCCCCTTTCGCGACAGGACAGCCGGAACCCAGTCGAAACTCAGGACTTTTCGGGATGGAATCAAAGTCTTGCATACCATTGCCAGTACGTTAAAAAATTATAAGCCGCTCGCTTTTTTCGGGACGTTCGGTCTTATGTTCGCGTGTTTCGGGCTTTTTTGCGGAGCGCCCATTATAATGGATTTTGTGAGAACCGGCGGCACGCCGCGCGTCCCTCTGTCCGTACTGGCCGCCGGATTGGAACTCGTCGCCATGACGTTTTTCATATGCGCGTTCATCCTGGATACGATGATCGCCTACGAAAGATCCCGAAACGAGATGGAGATACTCAAATTCGGCGATCGCGAATGAGGGGGTAAAAATCATGCGTGAGATATTGGAATCGAAAAAAATCTTGGTTGCGCTACTTTTATGTTTTGTCCTGGTCGCCGTAACCGATGTCATAATTCCCGGAAAGACATATATGCCGGATGAGAACGCTTACTTGCGGCAGACAAAGAGCGTGGCTGAAACTGGTATTCTGGCTTTGGGAGAGCACAGGGCGGCGAATATGCCGATCCCCATGATAATTTACGCTCCTTTTTACAGATTGTTGGGAAATGAAAGCGTCTTTATAAAATTTGTCCGGGTGATTCAGGCTTTGGCGCATATAGTGACGGCGATTGGCGCGGCGTCGATAGCTTTTTCCATCTTCAAGAACAGGGCGACGGCGATTATAACGTTGTTTGGAACGGCGATATATCCATCGTTATTGGCATATCAATGCCTGCTGTTGACCGAGACGTTATTCACGTGTTTTCTTGTTCTGGGCTTCGCTTTTCTTTACGCCTGGAGACCTGAACGCCCTGGTGCTTTCGTGCTGTCGGGGCTGTGTTTCATGTTGTCCCTTTATACCCGGCCCGTGATAACTATGCTGATGCCCCTGTTATTTCTCGCCAGAGGATTTGTAATTTTTGATCATACAGGGCGGCGCTTGAGATATTGCCTTTATTCCTGCATCATATTTCTCGTGTGCGCCGCGCCCTGGTGGATAAGGAACTGGAATATTTTCGGCGAGTTCGTTCCCTTTACGACATACGCGTCGAGAAATCTATACCTCGGAAATAATCGCGGTAATTTTACGGGGGGAGTGGAATGGAGTACTGACGCCCCGCCCGAGGAAGTGGCGGAATTGCTGTCCGCGGGGAG
The DNA here is from genome assembly GCA_031260185.1 of Synergistaceae bacterium. Taxonomy (GTDB): domain Bacteria; phylum Synergistota; class Synergistia; order Synergistales; family Synergistaceae; genus JAIRKI01. The sequence continues at coordinate 28,228 of JAIRKI010000094.1, forward strand.
CGAGACGGAAATATCCCGGGCGTTTACCGCGAAGTCAATATCCTATATTCGCGAAAACAAAGTTGTGTTTCTCGCTAACGCATGGAAAAAATTCAAGCGATTCTGGAATTTTACCCTGAATACCGATTCTGCAAAACTTCCCAAGTATTTTCAGTATTATAACATAGCGTCCATTTTGAGCTGGGGAACGGCGTTTTTTCTCGCTCTCGCCACCTTGTGGAGAAAACGTAAGGAGTGGTTCGTATTGCTGCCGCTCTTTTTACTCGTAGGTTATTACGTATTTGTTCATGTCGTGACAATCGCTTCTTTGAGATACCGTCTTCCGATAGAACCATTTTTTGTCATCCTGGGGGCGGACAGCCTGCGCGTTATTTTCGAGCGTTCAGGCGTTGGAAAGTCGTCTGTTGAACAGGATAACGCGCGATAACAAGTACGCCGGTTACGCCGTCGTGACCGACGGTCTTTGGAGAAAAAGCGTCAGCGTGGTGAGATCCTTGGGTAAAGCCGGTTATCACGTCGCCGTGATGGGCGATACTTACGCGACGACCGGGTTCTGGTCGAGGTATACGGCTTCGCGTCACGTATGCGCGTCGGCCTCCGACGACGTGGGCGCTTTTGGCCGCGGTCTGTTCGAACTGCTGGGGAGTTACGACATAAAACCGGTGCTGTTTCCTATGGAGGACGCGAGCATTGTTTGGTGTTCCGCTCATCGCGGGGAGATTCTGCCGTTAGCCGACATATTGTTGCCGCCGGATGATTCTTTGAGCCATGCCGAGAACAAAGCGGATACCATAAAACTTGCGGCAAATCTAGGCATACCTTGCCCGAAAACGTATTTCGCGCATAATCCTGAAGAAGCAGAACATTTCGCGGGTCTGTTTGTACGGAGAAGTTTCGTGGTGAAACCGTTCCATGGTTCCGGAGCAGTCGGTGTAAAATATTTGAATTCCGGGGACAAAATCGACTGGAACACATATTTCGTAGCGTATGGGCCTTGTCTGATACAGGAACGCATCCCGGAATCGGGAGAAGCTCTCGGGGTTTCGGTGCTGATGGATACTTGCGGCCGGCTTGCGGCAGCTTTTACCCACAAGAGGACGGAACAGTATCCGAATTCCGGCGGTGCAAGCACGCAGAGGATAAGTGCCCGAAACGACGAAGTCATGCGTCAAAGCGTCAAATTGCTCGAATCTCTCGGTTGGCGCGGGGTCGCTATGGTGGAATGGAAGAAGGAGCCTGTCAGCGGCAAATACCTTCTCATGGAGATAAATCCCCGTTTCTGGGGCAGTCTTGAACTGGCCGTCCGCTCGGGGGTCGATTTTCCGTTGTTATACGCGAGGGCCGCGCAAAAACTGGACACGGAACCGGCAAGCGAATATAAAACAGGCATCAAATGCCGCTGGCTGTTGCCGGGCGATATATTGAGGTACATCACAAAAAAAAACAGAGAAGGTATAGGGGATTTCATGCGCGGGATACTGAACGAGAGCGAGGAATGGGACGTCTCGGACAAAAGAATTTTTTTGTTTTCCATATTGTGTCAGGCATATCTCGCGTTGAACCCAAAATACTGGAAGTTCCTCAGGAGATGACTCTGCCGTGGCGAATATTTTTTCAGTCGATCTGGAGGATTGGTATCACGCGAATTATAACCGCGGCTCGGAAAGCGGCGTCGCGCGGGGCGAATCGATAATTCCACGGAATGTAATGAAAATCCTCGATCTGTTGGACGAAAATGGCTCTAAATGTACTTTTTTCGTGCTCGGGCAGGTAGCGGAAAAATTCAAGGACATATTGAGAGATATCGCAGCGAGAGGACACGAGATAGCCTCACACGGATTCGACCACAAGCTCGTATACAGCCAGACCGAGAAAGAATTCCGAGAGGATGTCCGCCGCGCTAAAGGCACGCTCGAAGAGATAACGCGAAAGGAGATAAAAGGTTACCGCGCCCCTTCGTGGTCTATAACGGCTCGTTCGCTATGGGCCTTGCCAATATTGCTGGAAGAGGGTTATAGATACGATTCGAGCATATTTCCCACGCAAAACTTCATGTACGGGATAAAAAACGCCCCCAGATTCGCGCATGTCCACAATCTCGCGGCCGGAAACTTACTTGAGGTACCTCCTTCCACCGTGAGGTTTTGCGGGACGAATATTCCATTCTCCGGTGGGTTTTATTTCAGGGTATGTCCTGAATTTATGATAAAGACATTCTCGCGTATCGTGAGCCGAAGCGGGTATCCGACGGTGTTTTACATTCATCCGAGGGAGATAGATACGCGCCAGCCACGGCTTGAACTGACTTTCAAGAACAAGTTTATTCATTACGCCGGAATTAAAAACTGCCTGAAAAAATTGACTTCCATCATGTCGGCTTTCCCGATGACATCGATTGAAATTTTTTATGGAAAATTTTTCCGTGAGGGCGTCTTATGAAAGACGCGAACATGATGAAATGCGCGGTGTGCGGCGGGGTTATGCCGAAAGATGAAGCGAGTTACTATTCTTGCGCCTCCTGTGGATATATGGCGTCCGACATGAGAGCGTCCGCCGGTTCCGAATCGGCGGACGCTCTTGAATCGGTGCGGGTCGCCAACTTCGGCGATATATGCGGGGTATTGAAATCGCGGTATTCCCCCCCCCTGAAAAGTGTTTTGGACATTGGCTGCGCGGGAGGTTTGTTTTTGAAATTCGCCGCCGGTGAAGGTTTTGATTGCTTCGGTCTGGAACCGGAACCGGCTAAGGCGTCCTTGGCGCGTGAGCGCGGATGCGTTGTCGGGACTGGTTTCTTTCCCGATGCGGAGTGGCTCGGCGGGAAAAAGTTTGACGTAATTATTTTCAACGATTCCTTCGAGCACATCCCAAATCTGGCGGGCGTCATAAATGGGATAAAACGACACCTTAACGAAAACGGCGTCGCCGTAATCAATCTTCCGTCGAGCGGAGGCATAATATTCGCGGTAGCGTCGCTGCTGTCAAAATTTGGCGTATGGGGTCCTCTGCATCGTTTATGGCAGAGGGGCATCGTTTCTCCTCATCTGCACTACTTCAACCCGAAAAATCTGGAAATCCTGTTCGCGCGAAACGGATTCAAAATGGACCTCGTTTTGCGCCTTAAATATTACTCACTGGATAGATTGTGGACAAGATGCCGTTACCATTCGTCCATTTTTGCATCCGTGATTTCATTTTTGGGACTCCTGTTGCTGTATCCTTTTTCAAGATGGAAGAGCGATGTATTCGCGGCGTTTTTCAGGAGAGATATGAAAAACTGAGGTCCTCGCACCGGAGTGGTTATCCTGGATAACTGTTCCACGGACAGGAGCGCCGAACTTGCCGCCGAAGCGGAGGTTATTTACGTGGAGAGGCAGGGCAAGGACGCCGTTTTGAGATATGTTTTCAGGGAGATAATGGCGGACATCTACGTGACGGCTGACGGCGACGGCGTGTGTCCGGCCTGCGCCGAGAAAGATTTGATAATTCCGTTATATTCGCGCGCGCCCTTTTTAAACCATGAGTACCCTTTATAAAACTTCCCCTCCGGAACATTTGGGAGCCCTGTTAAAACAGTGATATCATGATGTCTTTTTCTCAAAGATAAACAAATATCATTAATCCTGAAATTTTCAGGCCAAAAATACTGACTTACCACCAGAATTTTCATATATGTCTCTCCCCTTTTTTCATCGGAAAAAAATTTCACGCCGACGTACCTCCTTGAAAAATACAGTTCAATACGGTTTTAAATTATTTTCGACAAATTAAACTCATTTCATTAAATTTATTATCGCTATCCCAATTAAGACAAAGACGCTTCCGGCGATGCCGCCGGGCGAAGTCTTTTCATGCAGTAAAAAGATCGCCCCAAGGAAAACGCAGATACACATTAAACCGCTTAAAACCGGTACGATATATGTAATTTTATATTTTGTAAGTATAATCATAAAAACCAGAAAGCTGACGATATAGGCGATAAACCCGATTACGGTCAAATAGTTAATTTCAAGCCGTAATATTCCGTTTTGGAAGGATATCGCCGTTTTTATCCTGTTATTGCCGAGTTTATAAA
>JAIRKI010000011.1 GCA_031260185.1 Synergistaceae bacterium
TTGTAGAGAGAAGCTTTGGCTGGCTTGATAAACGCGGACGACTTTGGAAAAACTGTGAACGCATCATTGAAACAACGCTGAATATGGTTAAACTGGCGTTTGTGTCTTTGCTATTAAAATCTTTATATGCACAATGGTGCTATCTTCTTGCTAAAAATCAGGATGGAGGCGAACAAGCAATGTCCATAACAACTTTGATAAATTCAGAAAATTTCCGCAAGAACTTATGCCTGAAAATTTTTATATCGGCATTCATGTTTCATCTGCCGGCCGCGGAGTAACGGAGTATGCAAACGCTTGCGATCTACGGCGCGGGCGGTTTGGGGCGAGAAACCCTTGACTTGGCTCGCCTGATTAACGATGCGGCAAAAACGTTCAGCGAGATATACCTTGTCGACGATTATAACCCGAACCGAGTTATAAACAACACTCGGGTCATCTCGTTTGACGACTTGCTTTCAAAAGGTTTAGCGTAAGCCCAAACTTATTCAAGGCTGAAATCAAAGCTGTCTGCGGAATCGACAGTGTTCACGATTATTACGGAATGGTCGAACAGACAGGCTGCGTGCATGTCGAGTGCGAGTACGGACGCTTGCACGCAAGCGCGTTCTCTGACGTGATCACGCGCCGCGCGAACGATTTGAGCGTTTGCGGTTTCGACGAGACAGGCATTGTCGAGGTTGTTTCCGCTTTGCCGAAATCCTACTGCGGCCACGCTCTGCTGACGGAAGACGAGGGCGCGGTACTCGGCGAGGACGACTGTCCCTGCGGCCGCAAAGGTAAATATTTCAGGATTAACGGACGATTGAAAAACGCGGAAATCAGGGGGTGCGGCGACACGTATGCGGCAAGTTTTTGACATGATGGACTTCGCGGTCGGCAGCGCCGCCGTGCTTGAGGGGATGCCCGCGCTCCCTGCCATGCGGGCGTTTGTCGAACGTATTATTGCGTTTCTCAACACGCTTTCCGGCAAGTTGCTGAAAATACCAAACGCGAAGCGATTTCCCGATGTGATAGCATTTGCTTTCTGGTGCCGCAAAGTAAATTTGCTGAAACTTAAAGAACAATATGATGATTTAGACCGCCGTCTCGGCCGCGGAGTGGCGTTCCATATCGCGCCGTCAAATGTGCCTGTAAACTTTGCGTATTCGACAGTTGTCGGTATGCTTGCGGGCAATGCGAATATTGTCCGTTTGCCGTCAAAAAAGTTCGAACAGACGGAGATTATCTGCGATACCGTCCGAGGCATTCAGCAGCCTGAGATTGCAAGCCGTCTGTGCCTTGTGCGTTACGCTCACAGACAAGAGATAACCGACAGTTTAAGCTCGATCTGCGCCTCCCGCGTGATTTGGGGCGGAGACTCGACTATCGCCAGAGTTCGCGAGTCGCCATTGCCGCCGCGCGCGAATGAGATTGCGTTCGCCGACAGATTCAGCATCTGCCTGGTAAACGCCGACAAATACATCGCGGAATATGACCCGCAAAAAACGGCGCGGGAATTCTACAACGACACATACCTCACCGACCAGAACGCCTGCACTTCTCCGCGCATTATCGTATGGTTCGGCAGAGAGCGCGATAAAGCTAAAAAAATCTTCTGGGATGCTTTGAGCGAGCGGCTCAGCGGCTATGAGCCGCAGCCCATGCAGACAATCAATAAGCTCTCCGCGTTGTACAGATTCGCGGCAAGCGCCGACTGCAAACTGTTAAAGGCTGACGACTGCAAGATTATGCGCGTTACTGTCAATCAACTCGATAATAACGTGCTCAACAACCTCGAAAGCAGCGGTTACTTCTATGAGTACAATGCGGAATCGCTCGACGAGATTCTGCCTGTCTGCACTCGCAAATGTCAAACGCTGTCCTATATTGGGTTTGACTCCGCGGAGTTGCAGGCGTTTATTCTCTCCAATGCTCCCTCCGGAATCGACCGCATAGTTTCGGCCGGCAAGACGATGAACTTTGCTCTCGTGTGGGATGGCGTGGATTTGATAAGAACGCTGTCGCGGCAAATCGCAAGCGAAACCTTGGGGCTCTGCCCCAAACCCCGCCGGGGAACCAGTTCCCCGGACCCCTTTATATAAATTTTTCTTTCACACTTCAAGGGTCCTGGGAGCAAGCTCCCTGGGGGGTGCGGGGGGAGCCCGCGGGTTTTGGGTTGTATAAATATACGTTGCGGCGCGGGTCGCTTTTGATATAACATAACGTCGAATCTCATGAAAACGGGGAGATAAAAATGCCGGTTACCATCGTGATAGCGGACGACCATCCGCTCACCCGCTCCGGGCTCGCCGAGTGGATAAGAAAAAACGAAAACTTCACGCTCACCGGCGAAGTGGACGACGGCTCTTCCGCCTGGGACGCCGTTCGGGAACTGCGCCCCGACATCGCTCTCCTCGACATACAGATGCCCGGGGAATCCGGAATATCCGTCGCGCAAAAAATCAAGGACAACGGGCTGCCGACGCGAGTGATAATGCTCACGTCGTTCAACGCGCAGCCCTATGTCATGGCGTCATTGCGGGCGGGCGCTTCGGGATTCGTCCTCAAGACCACCGCCGTCAGGGAATTGGAAGTGGCCATCAAACAGGTGATGAGCGGCGGTTTTTACCTCGATTCGCGCGTAGCGGGAACGCTCTCGGACAGGCAGATGACGCCGGAGCCTCTTTCGTCGAGGGAACGCGAGGTGTTGCTCGTCACGACAAAAGGATTTTCCATAAAGGAAATAGCGTCCATGCTCTGCATCACCGAGCGCACCGTGCAGGCGCACCTCACGTCGGTCTACGCGAAATTCGGATGCCGGGGAAAGAGCGAGGCGTTGTTGGTCGCCCTCAGGCACGGCATCATAACGATCGATGAACTTCTGGAAGGAACCTCGCTTGACGGGGACAACTGAATTTTGCTCAGACGAAAACTTTTAACCGTTCTGTTCATAATAATACTGCTGCCGATACTGGTCGTTCTTTTCGAGTCGGTGACGGCGTTCATGTCCCAAAAAAAATCCACCACCGACACGGCGGGGCGCTACGTCCAAAGCCTCGCCGACTACGCGTCGGATCGCTGGAACGACGGCAGACCGGCTCAGATAAACACTTTTCTCTCGCTCATAGCCGACTACGGTTATAACATGCTGATAAGCGGCGAAAAATTTCATACCCAAAGCGCCGGCGGCAGAAAGGCGTCCGCGCGCAGAGACAAGTTCATACCGGGAATGGTGGCCTACGTCACCTCGCGCGGGAGGGTCATTTCCTCCTCCGAGAACGCGGACATTCTCGCCACCATATTCACCGGCAGCATGGCGGAGACGTCGGGACGCGCCGCCGACAACGGCAATATAGTCGGAAGCTTTATGTTCGGCGAAAACCGCGTCAGCTATGTGGCCCATATTTCCACCACCGGGAACCGCATGGTGTACGCCGTAGCCGCCGTCACCATGCTCAGTTGGATGGGCAGAAACGACTTCAACATGATGAAACTCGCCTTTGCCGGAATCCTCGGAACGCTGATATGCCTGGTGGGGCTCTTTCTGCTGCGGGGTTCGGTGATAAAGCCCTTGCGGGCGCTCTCGTCCCAGGTTGAAACCATCAAATGGGGAACAGAGACGCCCAAATTCGGCGCGGACAGCATATTCGACAAACTGCGGGTAGATGAGATTTCATCGCTCAAAAAAGCCGTGACCGACCTGGCATACCGGATGATCGACAAGGAATCGCTGGAAAAAAGATATTTGGGAGACATCATCAAAGCGCAGGAGGACGAACGCGGGCGCATAGCGCAGGACATTCACGACGGCCCCATTCAGGTTGTCTCGGCCCTCATCCAGCGGATACAGATGCTCAACATCGCGTCTCTCGGCATACCGCCCGACGCGTCGAGACAACTCGCCGACTCGGAGGACATCGCGCAGAATCTCGTGGAGGATCTGCGCGATATCTGCGATTCTCTCGTCCCCCCGTGGGTATCGCTGGGGCTCGCCTCCTGCATAGAGGAAGCCTCCGGCCGTTTTGAACGCCAACATTCCATCACGGTGAACGCCGTCGTCAATCAGGAACTCGAAGTGCCGCGGGAGACGACCCTCGCGCTTTTTCGGATCTTTCAGGAAGCCGTCTCAAACGCCGTCAGACACGGACACGCGGATACCGTCAGCGTCGAAGCGTCTTTGCGCGGCGGAAGAACTTTGGAGTTTGTAATATCCGACAACGGCGCCGGATTCGTCCCGGAAGCGGAGACGCCCGATACGCTCGTCCAAAAGGGACAAAGAGGGCTCGCGGGCATGAGGCGCAGAGTGGAGCTATTGGGCGGAGAATTTGTGATAAAATCCGCTCCGGGAGAAGGCGCCGAAATAACCGTGCGGATATGACGGCGGCAAAATCTCCGGTTCTGAAGGAGCCAAGCTCCCCGCGCCGTTTTATCTCTTCTTGGCGCCTTTCGCGGGCAACGCCTTCAACACTTTTTTCTCCGCTCGATCCGCCGCGTCGCCTATGTTGAAGAAGGCGAGTTCCTCCTGCAATATTCCGGCAAGGTTCGCCAATCCCTCCGAACGCTCCGCGACCCTCTCGGACGCGGTCGCCACTTCCTTGGAACTGTTTCTGATGTTCTCGCCGGAGTTCGAGGAGTCGTTTATCTTCGCCGACATGTTCTGAACCGCATCGGCGATTTCCTCGCTCGAAGCCGCCTGTTCCTCCGAGACCGCCGCCAGATCCTGCGTGGAGGACGCTATCTCGCGCAGGTTTTCTATCATATTTGATATGGCTTCCTCGGTCCGCGCGGACAGGTCTTTCGCCTTGTCGGAGTCCCGCGTGCTCGCCTCGGCGTAGCTCACTATCTTGTCGAGGTCGGCGGATATCTGGGACGCCAGGTCGGCGATGTTCTTCGCCGCTACGTTGCTTTCCTCGGCGAGCTTGCGGACTTCCTCCGCAACCACCGCGAATCCTCTGCCGGCGTCTCCCGCGCGCGCCGCTTCTATGGCGGCGTTCAGCGCGAGCAGGTTTGTCTGTCCGGCTATTCCGCCTATCTGAGTGACGAAACTCTGTATCTGCTTGGCTCTGTTACCCAGTTCCATGACAGCCTCGGTGGACGCCGCCGAACTCAACGCGACTCTCGTGATGCCTGCCACTACGCTGCGAACCGCGTTGACCCCGGTCTCGCCGGCGCTCATCGCAGTCTCCACCTTGCGGGCTATGTCCGTTCCCTTCTCGGCGGTGGTCTGCGCTCCCGCCGCCACTTCCTCGACAGACGCGTTGACTTCCTCGCTGACAGCGGCCAAACTGCTCAAGCTCACGCTCATCTCGTCGATATTCGCGCGAAGTTCCTCGACCGAAGCGTTAGTCTCCTCGGCCATTGCCGAAAAATCCTGCGCCGACTCCGACATCTCGTTGCCGGCGTTTTTCACATTGCGCATCACCTCGCGCAAGTTCGCGGCCATTTCGAGGATGGCGTGTCCCATACGCGCGATGGCGTCCCGTCCCGTTACGGCGTAGTCTATGGTGAGATCGCCTTCGGAGAACCTGCCGATGTTCTCCTCAATAGTCGCGAGGGGTTTCGTTATGAGCCGCGCCACCAGGAAAGCCAGCAAAAGCGTGACCATGACGGCGACAGTAACTATCCCCGTGTTGGTCCTCAAGGATCGGGCCGAATACGCCCTGCTCGCATTCTGAACGTCCCTGGCTTCTTCCATGAGATTGTCCGCGATGCCGCGCAACAACTCATAATATTCGTTCAGCGCCGGTTCGAGTTCTTCGAATAATTTCGACCCCCTTTCCGTCTTATTCCCATTCAATCCCAATTCAATCACTTCATCCTGGAGTTTACTGCAAATCTTGATTATTTCGCCCAATTTGAAAATATCCTGTTTTTCGGCTTCCGTATCGGCGATTTTCATCAAGCTTTCGATTATTTCCACCTGATGGGCACGCCTCTCTTTCATATCCTCCCGAAAATCCCTTATTTTATCCGCCCTATCCGCCTCCGCCGCTAAGATTATCAACAGGACGTCCTTCTGGGCGGCTTGAAAATTCGCTCTCGCCACGCCGACATCCATAGCGGGCACGGCGGCTTTCTCGTAAGCGTTTATAAACATATTGGAAGTCACTTCGCTCGTATGATAATTTAACGCCGACACGACAATCAATATAATCATCGGGACACCCGCCAGAACAGCCGATTTCTCGCCAATGCTTCTGTCTCGCAACCAACCCATATCAAAATACCCCCTCTTGAAAATATTTTTAAAAACGCCGTTCGCTTGTCAACGGGCGAACAAAACGCGATTTTAAGAAACCGAGACGTAACGAAACCATTTTATTGTCAGGTTCTTATGTTGTCAAGGCTTAGGGCTGTTTCTGTCGTAATCCTTCATTTTTATGATTTCGCGCTCCGAGCGGTCTTTGAGTTTGATAAACAGATTGTTGGTGATCATTGGTCATTCTCCCGTGTAGATTATCCTGACTTTTTTGATTTTTTCGCCGCGTATGGTAAAAAAATAATCGAACGGGAAAGCGCCGGACGCAAAATTTCCGCTGGCCAAAACGGATACTTTGATGTCTCCGTTATCCTGTTTCGTCATTCCGACGATCTCCGTTTCGAGCCGGTACTTCTTTCTGTTCTCCGTGAGCCATTTTTTACAATCATCCGCGCCGTTGATCGTTTCGTCTTCGCCTGTGTCTTCTATGCGAACATCTTCGGCAAAACAATCATCGACCGACCGAACGCCGTTACAGCCCTCGGTTTTGGGCGAATCATCCGGCGTTTCTTTGGATTTCGGCCGCGTCGTCTCTCGCGGCTAAAAACCATTTTTCGTCGCGCGCTATATCCGCCACTTTGAAATTTTCGTCTCCGTGCTGTCGGACGCCCAGGTATTCTCCGGCGCCGCGCAGGCGCAAGTCTTCCTCGGCTATCCTGAAACCGTCGCCGCAGTTCAGCAATACGGACATACGTTCGCTGCCTTTCAGGTTCGCCGCTGAATCCAGGAGCACGCAAATCCCCTTTCGGTTTCCCCGCCCCACCCTGCCGCGAAGCTGGTGAAGCTGCGACAATCCGTAAGCCGAGGCTTTTTCGATGACGATGACGTTCGCGCCGCTGACGTCGACGCCGACTTCGATCACCGTGGTGGATACCAGGATGCCGCCGGACGACCTGAAACGCTCCATTGTCTCGGTTTTTTCCAGCGCGGGCGTTTCGCCCGTCAATACTTCCACGGGGATGTCCTTCATATGCTTTCTCAAATCTTTCGCCCTGGCGGTGACCGACGACTCGCCGCCGCCGTCCGAACCTATGAGCGGACAGACCCAGTAGCACTTGTCTCCGGTCCGCCTCACGCGTTCGGAGAGAAACGCGTACAACTCGCCGACGTGATTATCGCTGATCATTTTCGTGATTATACGCCCCTTGCCGGGGCGCGTCGCCATCTCCGTGAAGGCTATGTCGCCGTAAAGGGCCATCCTGAGCGTTCGCGGTATCGGCGTCGCGGTGGTCATGAGGATATGCGTTCCGCGGTTGCCGCCGGCGATTTTGTCCCTTTGAAGCACGCCGAACCGCTGCTGTTCGTCTATCACCAGCAAGCCCATCGACCTGAAGGCAACCGTTTCCGACAGCATCGCGTGCGTTCCGACCAAAACGTCGATTTCTCCGTCGCGCAGACGCCATATCAGCTCGTCCCTCAAAGCCTTCGGAGTATTGCCCGTTATTTTCGCGGCCTGTTTGCCCAGGGGCGCGAAATATTTTTCGACGAAATCGAAAAATTGATCGGCCAGTATCGTCGTCGGGGCCAAAACGGCCGCCTGATATCCCGCGCCGACGCATCTCGCGGCGGCGGCGGCCGCCACAGCCGTCTTTCCGGAGCCGACGTCGCCCGCCAGCAGACGGTTCATCGGTTTTTCGCCGTCCATGTCTGACGTTATCTCTTCGAGCGCTTTTTTCTGCGATTCGGTGAGTTTGAAGGGCAGCGACGCGACGAACATGTCCTGCAATTCTTTTCCCGCCGAAGCGGATTTCGCCGTAAGGCGCGACGTCGAGGCGATTTGGGCGATTATCCCGAGCTGGTGTTCGTAAAATTCCTGATACGCGAGCCTCGCGGTCGCGCGTGAGATGTCCTCATGGGTCTTGGGCGCGTGTATTCCCTCGAAAGCTTTTTTCAGCGAAGGAAACGAATATTTTTCCAATATGGCGGTCGGTATCGGGTCTTCCGGGATCAGTTCGGGCGAAGCGGCGCAGGATTTTATCGTGTTGGCGAGCCACGAACGCGGCAAGCCGCGCGTCGTGGGATATATGGGCCACAGACAAAGCCACGGGGGCGTCCCGTTCTCCGTGCCGAAGACCGCGTATTCGGGGCTCACGAATTCCAAAAAACCCCTGTCGGAAAAAGAGGGCGCGCCGTACAGATAGATTACCGAGTTTTCTTTGAGACGCGTGAAACTCGCCGGACCGCCGAACAGTACGACCCTAACGGCGCCCGTCCCGTCCCGCGCGTCGAAAACGGCCACGTTGACGTTGCGCTTTCGCGCGGGGTTTATCTTCAATCCGAGGACGCGCCCTTTCGCGACGCAGACGCGCCCGTCCCGCAATTGCCCTATCGGCGTGATGTGTCTTCTGTCCTCGTAACGCGCCGGCATGTGATAGAGTAAATCGGATACGCTCGTTATTCCCAGAATTTCGAGCAGCCGTCCGCGCGCGCCGCCGACGCCGCGCAGGCCCGATACGGGGTCTTCAAGCCTCACGGCGTATGTCGTTACGCCTTGTCCGAACCACGCGACGGATTCGTGTCGAGCAGGCCCAGATCGATTCCCAGGACGTTCAGCGTGTTGGCGAGCCGCTCCTGCATATGTTCGGGGATCACATTCTGAACGGGGGCGGCACAAAGTTTCGGCGCGGACGCCGCGGCGCGGTTTTCGGCGAATCGCGGCGGCCGGTACTCGAAAGCCTGCCGCGCCGAGGCGTCGGTCCGCGTTTCGGAGCGGGTCATCAGATCCAGCGTCATGGCGGGTATTTGTATTTTGTCGGCTCGCTCCGCCTTGTCGAGAAACTCGCCGATCTCGCCGATATATGAACGAAGGCCCGCGAGTCCGGCGTCGCGGAGTTCCCGGAGCGTTGTCAGCTCGCGGCCGAAACCGAGGACGGACGTTTCGGCGTCGCGTACCAGACTTTCCGCCTCGGCGCGGGCGCCCGTCAAAATATTTTCGGCGGTCGCCCTGGCATGTTCGATTTTTTCATCGGCGAGTATATCGGCGTTGTTGAGTTTTTCCTCGGCTGTGCGCTGAGCCGTGAGGAGGGTTTCATGCAGGGAATCCTTGATGCTCTCGTATTCACGGAGTTTTTCGGATTGTTCCTCTATGGCGTATTCGCAATCCTTTATTTTTTGCACGTAAATCTGAATGCATTCCGCGACCCTGTCCAGGAATTCATCGACTTCCGCCGGATCGTAACCTCTTATGGTCTTTCTGAAAGCCTGATTCACTATATCCAAAGAAGTCAGTAATTCACTCATCCTCTTCCCCCCGCTCATAAAACGCTTGAAAAAAATATTTAAAGCCGCTTGTCTCTCGCCCCGAATATCGCGGTTCCTACGCGAATCATCGTGCTTCCCTCCATGATCGCGGCCGCGTAATCGGCGCTCATTCCCATGGACAGATGGCGCATCGAGAAATCGAATCTTTTTTTCGCCTCTTCTCTCAGCTCGCGAAGGGTTCTGAAAGAGTCTCTCATTTTATGTTCATCATCGGTCAGCGGGCCGATGGTCATAAGCCCGCGAATTTCAACGCGAGGACATTTTACCGCGATACCGTCGATCAACGCAAAACATTTTTCGGGCGCCACGCCCTGTTTTGTGTATTCGCCGGAGACATTGACCTCCACCATCACGGGATACGGCGTGGCGAATCCCGTCTCTTCGGGATTTTCGCCGATGATTCGTTCCAGAGTTTCCGCGAGCGTAATGTCGCCGACACTCTGTATGCAGTCGAACATCGCGAGCGCGCGCCGCGCCTTGTTCCTTTGAAGGGTTCCTATCATATGCCACTCGGCCTGTATCCCGGCGAGGGCGGCGCTTTTCGACTCGCGCTCTTGTATCCTGTTTTCGCCGAACAGCCCGAGCCCGCGTTCGAAAGCCGCCAATATGGATTCGGCCGGCTGAAATTTAGTGACCCCCATCAGCGCTATCTCGTCCGGTTTTCTGCCGGAAACCGCGGCGGCCGCCGCGAGATTTTCCCGAACGGCATCCAGATTGCGCCGTATTTCGTCCGCTGTCACCATAACCTCACCCTTCCTTCTTTCGCGCTTTCGGCGTCGGCGATCACCGCGTCTCCCAATCGCAGGCCGGAGACGACGAGAAATTTCGACGCGTCTATTACGCGGCCCTCGATTTCAGTGAAAACCGATTCGGCGCCGTCGAGCATGTAAACGCCCCGTTTCCCTTCCCTCACGGTCACGGCGGCCTCGGGAACCGCGACGCCCGAAGTTTCGCCAGTCTGAACGAGCAGCCGGTACTTCCGCGACATCAATACCCACGGCGGAAACCACGGCACCTTCAGAAGCGCCTTCGCCGAAGTTCCCGATTCCGGCAGATCGCATACGTCCACATCGGCCCGCGACGGAGTGTCGAGCGGGTCCATCTTGACCTTTAAGGCTTTGGACGACAGTTCTTTTTTCATCCCGTCGGTGAGATACACGTAGGCCACCATGCGCAATGTCTGAGGCTGGCGGACGAGCTTCCCTACCGGAGAGTTTTTTTTCATTTTATCGCCGTCTTTGTACATTTTTACGGTAGCGGGGTCGTGTTTTTCGGTTTCGTTCCATATCTCCGAATATTTCCAGTTTCCCTCGGAACCGTCCAACCCGGCCACGAAGTAACCTTCCGCGGGCGATTTTACGTCGGACGCCGACGTTCCCGAGGATACCCGCGCCACCGTCGCGCCCTTCGGCACCCTGACCGGCCCCGTCCCCAAAGGGTATTTGACCGTTCCGTCCCTCGGCGACGGCAGCACGCTCTCGTCCCAGAGCAGCAATCCGTCGGCCGGGACCACATCCGTCTGCACATGCGGCGCCGCCCAGGTTATTTTGGGGTGAACGCTGTCGTAATGGCTGAAATACAATTTAAACGCGTAAACCCACACAAAAGCGATCAGGATCGCGAAAAATCCGTAAAATATCCTGTACGCGGCGCTTTTTGTGGTTTCGTTCACGGCCCGTTTCCGCATGTCTTCGCCGCGTCAGTGGCACCTGGAATAGCCGCAGGACACGCAGCGCATACAACCTTCCTCGTGCGCCAGAGGAGCGCCGCATGACGGACACATGTCGCCGGATTTTATCTCGACGGTTTCGCCGAGCGCGCGTTCAAGTCCTTGCGCTATGGCGTCGGGCAGGCTCAGAATTATGCCGTCGCCGTCGTCCTCGCACACGGGCAGGCTTCCGCCTATGCCCTTCAACTGCGCGATTATGTCGCGCGCGGGCACCCCGCTGCGAAGCGACAGGGAAATGAGCCTTCCGAGCGCCTCGGTATGGGCCTGCGTGTCCTTGCCCGACTTGCCGAGCGTGGCGAACAACTCGAATGGCTCTCCCTCGAACATGTTGAGCGTGAGGTATAAATTTCCGAAACTCGTCCGAATCTTGACGGTGTTTCCAACGAGATTGGCGGGACGTTGGCGCGGTTTGGCGCGCCCGCCCTTGTCGGTTTGTTTTTTTGCGGCCCGCGCGCCGTCGGTTCCGTGATACAGCACCTGCTCGTCCTTGCAGCCGTCGCGGTATATCGTTATTCCCTTGCAGCCGAGGGAATAGGCCAGCATGTACGAGTCGCGCACGTCGCCGGGAGCGGCGGAGTTCGGCATGTTGACGGTCTTGCTCACCGCGTTGTCGGTGTATTTCTGAAACGCCGCCTGCGTCTCCACGTGCTCCCTGTAGGGTATGTCGTGCGCGGTCACGAAAACTTCCCTTATCCGGCGGGGAACGTTCACGCCGTCGAGCGTTCCATTGACGAGCACTTTTTCGAGGATGGGGGCGGATTTTTCGCCGAGCCGCTCCAGCGCCTTCTGAAGAAATCCGTTGACGTAGACGAGAGTGTCGCCGTCGAACGCCTTTCGCCTGAAGGCGAGGGCGAAAACCGGCTCGATGCCGCTGGAACAGTCGGCTATGAGCGAGATGGTTCCGGTGGGCGCTATGGTCGTGACCGTCGCGTTCCTCATCGGCCTGTTTTGGCCCTCCCACACGCTGCCCTTCCAATTTGGAAACGAGCCTCGCGTTCCGGCCAATATCTCGCTCTCGTCGTGCCCCGTCCGCTGAATGAAACCCATCGTTTTTTCGGCCAGTTCGAGGGATTCCTTGCTTCCGTACCTTACGCCGCGCGCGAAAAGCGTCTCCGCCCAGCCCATTATTCCAAGCCCTATCTTGCGGTTGCCCCGGGTCATGGCGTCGATTTCTTTCATCGGATAGTTGTTGCATTCGATGACATTGTCGAGGAACCTCACCGAAACGCGCACCGTGCGTTCGAGCTTGTCCCAGTCGATTTCGCCGCCGTCGTCCGTCACGCGCATGAGGTTTATCGATCCGAGATTGCAGCTCTCGTACGGAAAAAGCGGCTGCTCCCCGCAAGGGTTCGTGCTGTGGAGTTTCCCGCACGCGGGAACAGTGTTGCCCGCTTCGACGCTGTCGAGAAATATGACGCCCGGATCGCCCGATTTCCACGCGCCGTCGATGAGCATGTCCCACAGCTCCGCCGCCGGAACCGTCTCGGTCTTCTCTCCGGTGCGCGGGTTGACGAGGTCCCAGTCCTCGCCCTTCCCGACCGCTTTCATGAACGCGTCGGTGACGCCAACCGAGATGTTGAAGTTGCTCAGCTTCCTGCTCTCTTTTTTGACGGTGATGAACTTCTTTATATCGGGATGCGAGACTTCGAGGATGCCCATGTTCGCTCCCCTGCGCGTGCCCCCTTGCTTTACGACTTCCGTGGTGTGATCGAACAACTCCATAAAAGATATCGGGCCCGACGCCACGCCCGACGTGCTGCGCACTCTGTCCCCCGACGGGCGCACGTTCGAGAAATTGAATCCCGTGCCGCCTCCGCTTTTGTGGACGAGGGCGGTTGCGCGGAGCGAGCCGAATATCTCCTCCATGCTGTCGCCTATCGGCAGGACAAAACAGGCGGAAAGCTGGCCCTTCGGCGTGCCCGCGTTCATGAGCGTGGGCGAGTTCGGCAGAAATTCCAGAGCCGCCATGACGCCGTAAAATTTTTTCGCCCACTCGTCCGGATCGCCGCCCCATTTCGCCTCCGGCCCGGCGACGGCGCCAGCGACCCGCCACAGCATTTCCTCCGGCGTCTCGATTATTTCCCCGGCGTCGTCCTTTCTCAAGTATCTCTTCCGCAACACATAGCGCGCGTTTTCCGAAAAACGCGCCTTTATCGGTTCTTCCATAAATGTCGTATCCCCTCAGTCAGTCTACTGAAATGTTCAATATGATATCCGCCGCGGCGGACAAGTTCGCGCACGCGTATGCGCCGCCGGCCGCCTTGAGTTCTCCCGTGCCGAAATTGCCCGTAGCGACCCCGATGCCCGTCACTCCGGCGGCGGCTGCGGTTTTCATATCGATGTCGGCGTCGCCGGTATAGAAACTCCGCCCCGGTTCCGCCGAAAGTCGGGACAGAGCCGTGAGCACCGGTTCGGGATGGGGTTTGGGATGCCGCACGTCCTCAAGCCCCAGCACGACGTCGAACACAGCCGCGAGCCCGCACGCTTTCACCGCCTTCATGGCGAATTTTCTGTTCGACACCACGCCCACCTTAACGCCGCTTTCCCGCAGACGGGCGAGTGCGCTCCGCGTGTCCGTAAATTCGCGGAATCCCTCGTGTTCCCTCTCACGGAAGTTTTGCCTGTATATGTCGAGCCACTCTTCCTCGTACCTCCCCCACAGCCCTATCCACGATTCGGCTATGGGAAGCCCTATCACCCTGAGCATTTCCTCTCGCGTGACGCGCCTGAGTCCCATTTTATCGGCGAATGCGTTGGTACACTCCGTGATGGCATAGCTCGTGTCCATCAGCGTGAGGTCGAAGTCGAACAGCGCGGCGCGCGTTTCGCCGCGCGCGCTCATTTTGGGCTCTCCATGTCGCGGCGGCGGAATGTCACGGACGATCTCGGCGTCTCCCACACCCGCACCGCCGACAGAAAATAATCGGGTCCTTTCAGCAGCGGTTCCAGCCGCTCGAAGACGAAACGCGCGATATTTTCCGCCGAAGGCTGGCGAATAAAATCGTTAAGATAAGAGTGATCGAATTTCGATATGACCTCACGATCTACAATTTCCTTGACTCTCGCGAAATCCACGATCATGCCATCCGCGTCCGGCGAGCCCTCGATCTCCACGCTCAGCCGATAAGTATGCCCGTGCAGGTTCTCGCATTTGCCGTGATAACTTTCGAGCCTGTGCGCGGCATCGAAGGAAAATTCCCTTTCCAGCAGCATTAATAAATTAACCCCGTTTCTTTTCTTTTTATCCGGCCGCCCGAATAACGGGTATATTATAGAATAAAAAGAACGACCTTTTAAATATTCACTCGAAGTCGAAAGTTTTCTGGATGTTGAGCGTTTTTTTAGGCGGGAGTCCCAGTATGTCCGACATCATGAGCGCGCCTTTGACGGCTTTGTCGGAGACGCAGTTGTTGAACATGAGAAATATTTTTCCCGACGCACCGAGACGGCCGGCCATTTCCCGGATACTGCCGGCCCATTCCAGCAGTTCGTCGCGCGCGTATTCGTAATCGAAGCGTTCACGCACGGAGGCGCCGGGTTTTTCCCAGCCCGCGCGGTTGCGTCCGTGAAAACGCGCCACGCTCCCCCACTGCGCCGTTACGTAACAGTCACGCGGGACGCTTCGCCCCGTTTCGGGTTCGTCAACCGCGACATACGCTATATTCTGATCGGTCAGGACGGAGAGAAATTTTTCCCTGTTGCCCTCCCGCAACCAGGAGCGGTTTCGCATTTCCAGCGCGAGCGGCAGAGGCCCGGCCATTTCCCTCAGACGTTTTATGTACGACAGGGCCTGGGCGCTGAAAACCCATCCGGGCGGAAATTGAAACAACAGATAAGCCAGCCGTTCCGCCGAGCGCAAAATCTCGACAGGTTCCATGAACTCGGTGAACAGCCTCACCCTCTGCTCGTGCGACAGATCCTCTCTTCGCACCGTCTCATCGGGCCGTTTCGCGCCCAGCTCCGATTTGAGCCAGGCGGGCAGTGACGAATATTTTGCGCGGTGAAACGTGAAAATCGCGAAAGATTTGACGCCGAACATGAAGCCTGGCGGCGTCCCCGCGACCCAACGGAAAGCGGATCGTATGTCGGCGAACGAATAATACGTCGAATCTATCTCCACGACGTCGAAGCAGGAAGCGTAATGAGCGAGACGCGACGCCGGATTGGATGCCGACGCCGGATAGAACCCGCTCCTCAAAAGCGTCCTGTCCGTCCAGGAACAGATCCCAACCCGCACATCAGCCATAAAATTCCTCCCGGATAAAATGCCGATTTCATCCTTACTTGAGATTTATTTTAGCATTTCGAGAGTGGTGACCGATATATAGATAAATTACTTGAAACATTGGTCATAGCAATACTTGACCGGTTATATAGTGTTTTAACTTAAAAAATATCAACGCCAAAATACTGATAAACCGCCGCCGGCACATTTTCACAAGCAGGAATCGTATCTATCAAAGCGCGTTTCATATTTGCCCAAGTTTTTTCAATCGGGTTATAGTCAGGCGAATACGCCGGCAAAAACAACAAC
>JAIRKI010000028.1 GCA_031260185.1 Synergistaceae bacterium
CGTCTGAAGAGATTTAGGAAAATCTTCACGCGCTATGATAAATTGGATGTGATGTTTTGTGGGTTTATATATTTTGCAATGATTATTGATGCCGTGGTTAGCGTGAACACGCTCTAATCACTTATTCTTTAACTGCGGCTGAATATTTACTTATAGACAATGTTACAAAGACTATCACATATTGCATAAACCATTTTTCACGGAATAGCTTTTAGGGTTTCTGAACGGTCGGCGTTTTTTAGCAGTCGGTCTGTACCAACGTAAATTTACCTCTCCCGCCGCCTCTCCAACTCCGCGCAGACATCGCGCCACTTCAGGCCGCGTTCGGCGAGTAATACCGACACGTGGAACATCATGTCGGCGATCTCGCCTATTAGGTCGCTTTGGCTTGGGTTTTTCGCAGCTATGATTATCTCGGCGGACTCTTCGCCGACTTTTTTCAGCATTTTGTCTATGCCCTTCTCGAAGAGGTAATTGGTGTAAGAACCTTCTTTTGGGTGCGCTCGCCTGTCCTCTATGACGCTTTGCAACTCCGACAGGATGTCCTCGTGACGCGCCGGCCTCGCTACGCTCGCGGGGATGTTTTCGCCAGCCATGTCGCGGTAAAAGCAGGAACGGTTTCCGGTGTGGCAAGCGGCGCCCGTCTGTTCCACCAATAGAAGCAGGGCGTCGCTGTCGCAGTCGCGTCGTATTTCCACCACTCTCTGAAAATGCCCCGATGTCTCGCCCTTCAGCCACAGACAGGTGCGCGAGCGGCTGTAGTAGTGGACCATGCCGGTATCGAGCGTTTTTTGCAGGGATTCGTGGCTCATCCACGCAAGCATCAGCACCTCGCGTGTACCCGCGTCCTGCGCTATCGCCGGAATGAGCCCGTCCGGGCCGAAAGCTATATCGTCGGTTTTGGCGTTCGCGTACAAAATATGACGGCCCCCTCAAATCCTGATCGGGAGACCGCGATCCGCCAGGTAACGTTTCAGCTCCGCGATTTCCAGTTCCCCATAGTGAAATAGTGACGCCGCGAGCGCCGCGTCCGCGCCTCCGCCTGACAGCGCCTCGTAAAAGTGCTCGGGCATCCCGGCGCCTCCGGAGGCTATCACCGGAATATCGAGCGCGTCGGAAATCGCCCTCGTCAGCTCCACGTCATAGCCGTTCTTCGTGCCGTCACGGTCCATGCTGGTGAGCAGTATCTCGCCCGCTCCCAGGCGTTCGGCCTCGCGCGCCCACGCAACGGCCTCGCGATCGGTCTTGAGGCGCCCGCCGTTCATGTAAACGTCCCAGCCGCCTCCGTCCTCGCGGCGTTTCGCGTCTATCGCCACCACCACGCACTGCGCGCCGAAAAACGACGACGCCTCGGAAATCAGTTCCGGGCTAAGAAGCGCCGCCGAGTTGACGGATATCTTATCCGCCCCGGCATTCAAAATTTTTCTGAAATCCTCCACGCTGCGGATGCCGCCGCCCACTGTGAGAGGAATGAACACACGCTCGGCCGTGCGGCGCACGAGGTCGGCGATGGTGTCGCGTCCATCGGACGAGGCGGTGATGTCGAGAAACACCAGTTCGTCGGCGCCCGCTTTGTTATAGACGGAGGCAACCTCTACCGGATCGCCGGCGTCCGCCAGATTGACGAAATTTATTCCCTTCACTACCCGGCCACGGTTTACGTCGAGACAGGGGATTATTCTTTTGGTCAGCATCGCTCGCGCGGCCCCTTTCCGAAAACGCGGACGGCCTCTTCCAGATTGATCGCCCCGTTGTACAGCGCCCGTCCGATTATGGCCCCGCTCGCCCCGATGCCGCGCGCGCCGTGAAGGTCGTCCATCGACGCCACGCCGCCCGAGACTATCACGTCGAACCATTTCAGCCCCACAACGGCCTTCGAGGCCTCGAGGTTCGGGCCGGTCATCATACCGTCGCGGGCGATGTCGGTGTGGATTATCACCTTTACTCCCGCGTCCCTCATGCGCGCGCACAGTTCCATCACCGTCACGGAGCCGGAGCTGCCCCAGCCTTCGACCGCCGCGACGCCGTTCCTCGCGTCTATGCCCACGGCGATACCGCCGCCGAACTCGCGCGCCGCGCCGCGCACCAGTTCCGGGTCCCTTACCGCCGCGGTGCCCAGTATCACGCGGGATACGTCGCAGGCCATCCGGCGCTCTATGTCGTTCATGCTCCTGATCCCTCCGCCGCTCTGTACCGGCACGGAAACCGACGCCGTCACGCTTCGTATGATATCGTCGTTGCGGCTTTCACCGCAACGCGCGCCGTCCAGATCGACGACGTGGATGTATTCGGCTCCCAGGCGTTCCCATTCGAGGGCCTGTTCCGCCGGATCGGCCGAGTATTCGGTCGCCTGAGCGAAATCTCCTTGTCGTAGACGCACGCATTTACCGCCCATTATGTCTATCGCCGGGTATAAGATCATCCGCCGGCCTTCAATTCCGCGAATTTTTTCAATATGCCCAGCCCTTGCTCGCCGCTCTTCTCGGGGTGAAACTGCGCGCCGAATATGTTCCGGCGCTCGACGGACGCCGTGATGTCCGAGCCATAAGACGTGACCGACGATATATATTCCGGCTCCGTCACGGCGTGGTACGAGTGGACGAAATAGACATAAACGTCGTCCGTGCCGGGCAGTATCGCGGATTTTTTTCTAATTTCGAGCTTGTTCCAGCCGACTTGCGGTATCTTGAGTTTTTTGCCGTTCGGCGAAAACCCGTCCGGTATGCGGCCGACGTGGCCGGGGAACAGGCCTAGCCCGGAGTGCGAGCCGTTTTCGTAGCTCTTCTCGAACATGAGCTGCATTCCGAGGCAGATACCGATTAGCGGTATCCCCGCCTGGGCGGATTCTTTGACGCGCCTGTCCCAGCCTCCGCGGCGCAGTTCCGCTATCGCTCCCCCGAACGCGCCGACGCCGGGCAGCACTATCTTGTCCGCGCGGTCGAGTTCGTCCGGACGCGACGCGATGAACGCGTCGAAACCCAGAGCGCGGAAGGCGTTCGACACGCTCTTGAGGTTGCCCATGCCGTAGTCGATTATTCCTATCATCGCGCCATCCTAAAACGTGCCCTTCGTCGACAGCACGCCGGAGATCCGCGGGTCTATCGACGAGGCCCTGTCCATGACGCGGCCGAACGCCTTGAAAGCCGCCTCCGCGATATGATGGCTGTTTTTTCCGGCGAGCGCCCTGATATGGAGATTCAATCCCGCGTGGAGACAGACCGCCCTGAAAAACTCCTCTATCATCTCCGTGTCCATCTCGCCTATTTTTTCGGCGGGGAACCCGCAGTCGAACGCTAGATACGGCCTGCCGGACATATCGAGGGCGCAGAGTATCAGGGCGTCCTCCATCGGCACGGTCTCGTTCGCGTATCTCGCGATGCCCTCGCGATCGCCGAGCGCCTTTGAAATAGCCTGTCCCAGCGTTATCCCCACGTCCTCGACCGTGTGGTGGCAGTCGACATGGAGGTCGCCCCTCGCCTCTATGACGAGGTCGAAAAATCCGTGCTTGGCGACGTGAACGAGCATGTGGTCGAAAAAACCGATCCCTGTGGAAATGTCGGCACTTCCATTGCCGTCGAGGTCGATTTTGACCGTCACGTCTGTTTCAGCGGTGGCTCTTTTTACTTCGGACGAGCGGCGCACAGCAGATCACCCACTTTTTTATTTTCTTCGTTCGTGCCTACGGTCACGCGGACGCGGCGCACGCCGTCATGAGCGCCGAAATCCCGCGCGCGGACGCCTCCGGACAGGAGCGCCGGCATTATGTCGAAACGGCTCGTCAGCAGGACGAAATTGGCGTCGGAGGGCTCCGCGTCGAGCCAGTCTATGGACGCCAGCGTTTCGATCAGCCGGTCGCGCGCGGAGGCGAGGCTCTTCGCCCGCGAGGCAAACTCGTCCGCCTCGTCCATCGCCCATTCCGCGAGCAGTTGGGATATGGCCGGAATGTTGAACGGCGGCTTGGCCTTGTTTATCAGCTCTATCGCCCGTTCGTCCGCTATGGCGTAACCGACCCTGATCCCCGCGAGCCCGTAAGCCTTTGAAAAAGTGCGGATGACGATCGCGTTGGGATATTCCAAAATCCGGCCCGCGAACGACGTTCCCATGAAATCCGCGTAAGCCTCGTCGATGACGACCACGCACTCCGCGTCTTCGAGGACAAGGCGGACGGCGGCGTCCGACATCGCGCGCCCGGTGGGGTTGTTTGGCGAACAGAGAAATATTATCTTCGCGCCGTTTTCAAGGGCCGCGCCGAGCAGCTCCCGCGCCGCGCGCGCGTCATACCCTACCGGAACGGATACCGCCCGCCCGTGATTTAACTCCGCCGTCGCCGCGTACATTCCGAACGTCGGCCTGAATGTGGTCACGCAATCGCCGGATTCCAAAAAAACCCGGCATATCATATCTATCAACTGATCGGAGCCCACCCCACATGTGATATTTGACGGAGACACTCCCCAATGCTGCGCTATACTCGCGCGAAGCGCAGTGCTGCCGGTCTCCGGGTAACGGTTTAAATTTTCGGCGTCCTCGAGCCATCGTATCAGTTTGCGCCGGATATTCTCCGGAAGATTCCAGGGGCTTTCGTTCGCGTCGAGCTTTATTCCGCCCGCCGGCGGCGACGGCAGGTACGGCTCCATATCTTTTAAACCGCGTCTCGCCAGGCTCTCGATGTCTTTCATGGCAGCACCGCCTTCAATTTTTTTATCATAAGCGCGATCCTCTCGCGCTCTATCTTCATGCTGGCCCTGTTAACCACGAGCCGGGCCGATATCGGCGCTATTTTCTCCAACACGGTCAAACCGTTTTCGCGAAGCGTGCTTCCGGTTTCCACTATATCAACTATGACGTCGGAGAGCCCGATGATGGGCGCCAGCTCCACCGAGCCGCCGAGCATGATTATTTCGACCGTTTGCTGTTTGCGGCGCACGAAGTAATCGATGGCTATGCGCGGGTATTTGGTCGCCACCCTCAGATTGTTTCCGCGCGTCAGGTGGTCGCGCGCCTCCTCCGGGCCGGCCACGGCCATCGTGCACGCGCCGAAGCCGAGATCCAGAACCTCGTACAGGTTCCTCCGCCCCTCCATGAGGGTATCCTTGCCTGCCACGCCGACGTCGGCCGCGCCGTAGTCCACATAGGTCGGCACGTCCGGCGCTTTGGCGAGAAAAAACCGCAAGTCCGAATCGGGGCTCGAAAAGATCAGCCGGCGCGATTTTTTTTCGAGCGCGCCGAGCGCCGATTTCATTCCCGCGCTCAAAATTCCGGCGCGCCCGAACAGGTCTATGGCGTCCCCGCTCAGGCGTCCCTTGGCGAGCGCCGCGACGAGAGGCTTCAATTTTCGTCCTCCACGCGGAACATTCGTCTGTCCGCCCCCTCGAAACAGCAGATATTCTTTATGCCCCTGCCGCGCGCGAACTCGATATTGGCGTCGATATCCGTCCCGATGAACGACGCGGCGACGCTCTGTCCAGAAGCGCGCAGACGCGCCGCCTCCGCCAGGGCATTTGCCCGTCCGGCGGCGTCCCACGCGACAAGCAGATCGGCGCCGGGGCTGTTTTTCCGCCCGTTGAGTTTGCCCAAAGCTCCAGCGACATTGTGAACTTTTATTATGAACCCGACCGAGGGCCGAGGCAGCCCGAAACGGCCCAGAAGACCGTCGTAACGCCCGCCGTCAAGGATCGAAAAACCCATTCCCGACGTGTAGCCCCTGAAAATTATTCCCGTGTAGTAGTCCATATTTCCGGCCATGCTAAGGTCGAAACTGACGTATTTTTCAAAGCCGTAATCGACGAGCGCCGAATGGATATTTTTGAGGTTGACCAGAGCCGCGCGCGATTTTTCGCCCTCGGTACCGGACAGCGCTTCTTCGAGCATGTCGGCGCTTCCGCTGAAAAACGGCAGTTCCGACAGGACGCGCCGGACGTTTTCAGGGACGTCGTTTTCGCGCCCTATGCGTTCGGCGGCGACGAAGTCGCGGTCGATGACGCGCGAGTGCAGCGCCGCGCCGACCCGCGGGTCGAGGCCGCTCTCTTCCAATACTCCCTGAAGAAAACAGGCGTGCCCGACGTCGACGCGAAAATCGCCGAGCCCGGCGGAGCGCAGGGCGTCGATTGCCACCGCGAGAGTTTCCGCGTCCGCGTCGTCGCCAGGCGCGCCGATAAGCTCAATGCCGGCCTGCGTGATCTCGCGCTGTCTCCCCTGATAGCTGGGGCCGCGTCTGTACACGTTCTGCACGTAGCAAAAGCGTATCGGCATTTCGTCGTCGGAGTAATTCATGGCGACGATGCGCGCGACGGGAGGCGTAACGTCCGCGCGAAGCGCGAGCATATCGCCGTCCCTGTCGAGCAGCCTGTAAATCTGGGCCGGATCGACGCTCCCCTTGTCGGTGAAGACCTCCGTGTATTCGAGCGCGGGAGTGCTTACCGACGAGTAACCGTAGCTATGAAACACCGACTCGAAGCTGTCCTCTATCTGTCTTTTAAAATAATATTCTCCCGGCAGATAATCTTTGAATCCGTCGGGAGTGCGAAGCCAGTTGTCCATCATCTCAACACGCGACCTCATACGCGCCCGTTCCGGCGCATTGAATTTGAAAATTTTTATATGACCGCTCTTGGCGGTAGAACGGTCGTGTGTTACAATACTCCCAAGTTGTCTACCGGATCACTCTGAGCAACTTGAGTATCAACTCAAGAAGCCGGAGAATCGCGACAAACAGCGGAGCGAGATCTAACACTCTGGTGAGCGAACCTCGTTTCTTTATTTTTGTCGCAGAAAACACTGCTCATAGGCGTCTTGTTGCCCACCGTAATAATTCTATCACGAATCCGTCGATTCTCGCGCCGCCGCTCGTTCTATAGGTATAATTCAAAAAATTTTACGGAAGCGATTGTGATGTCTCAATTTGAATTTGTAAGCTGCCGAAATTTTACGTTAAATCCGTTCCTCTTGAAAATAAAAAAATCTTTATATGCACAATGGCGCTATTTTCTTGCTAAAAATCAGTATTTAAGCTATAAAAATTTCGATATCGTAGCGTTTTGGGATTTTGAAAAACCAAATTCATCACCAACTCCAC
>JAIRKI010000070.1 GCA_031260185.1 Synergistaceae bacterium
ATTATGACTCTGGCCGTTTTGTTGTTGACAAAAAAAAAAATTAATAACTTTGTTTTATTTTTATAATTTAAATTTTTCCACACCTCCTAACCGGACTGAACCGTCTACAGGGTTCGGCGACCGAGATTGAAAAATTCTTTTCAGGCTATTATCATCGCTTTTTCGATAAAACGAGCGAAAGGCTCGGTATTGCGCCTAACCACGCCAATGATTCGCCGATTGAGTTACAACCGCCGCCGCTCCCATGCGACAAATTGCCGGATCCGAACGCGGATCTTGAAAACAGAACCTCCGCCTCGACGGCATTTGGCTGCGCGTCATTATCCGCCCATCCCGCTTCCGCAATATCTACAGTGGCATCACCGGGAGTCCAGTCGGTGGGATAATAATTGCCGTCGTTTGACTTCAGCCATATCGTATCAAATTCGGTGACATTGTCGAGCCTGCCGAGATTGACCCTCAATATGTCTTCTGATGATTGAACGCTGGATTTTACGCAAAATCCGCCGACGAAAGACGCCCCGGACGGCAGAGCGGCGTTTACGACGCTGCCGTTGCCGTGATGCGGGTACATGATGTTACTATCATCGCTTATGACAGAGCTGTAATCCTGAAACCCTGTTCCCAGATAGCAATCATGTATGCCGGTATTTCCTCCGTTCCGATGATGCCCGTCCCGGCCGTGATCACCGTGCGCGCCGGCGACCGTTCCGGCCGGGATCGCGAGTAGAACCGCCGAGAACAGCACGATGAAGATTTTCATTGTCTTAATCTCCAGACGCGCCACTCTCGCCGGGGTAATCGCCTCAATGATGCCCATACCCGCCGCCGCCGTGATAAGCCCACGCCGTCGAACCAAAAGCCAACATCAGAACCAACACCAACACGATTTTCTTCATCTGACTCCACTCCTTTGAGTATAAGATTTAGTTTCATCAGAATACTGCTCCGCAAATGGTCTGACATTCGGGAAAGTACGAATAGGCCGATTGAAATTTCGAGGTAATATATACGCGCGTCGAGGACTGTCTTGTGGAGGTGATTTGAGTGGCAATCACATTGATTCTCGCTGACGACCACCCGATGACGCGCGCCGGGCTCGCGTTCTGGCTGACGAGGACGGACGGGTTCGATCTTCTGGGAGAAGCCGGCGACGGAATAGAGGCATGGCGGCTGATAGAGGAACACGAGCCTGACGCGGCGCTGATGGACATTGAAATGCCGCGTGAAAATGGAATCGCCGTCACGCGGAGGGTACGGCAAGCGCGCCTGAAAACAGCCGTTCTGATGCTCACGTCATACAAAGCAAGACAGTACATCATGGCATCCATTCAAGCCGGCGCGTCAGGCTTCATACTTAAAACAGCCTCGCTTGAGGAACTTGAAAAAGCCATAATTACGGTCAGCAGGGGGGATTTTTATATCGATCCCGCTATTTCAAATCTGCCTGAGCTTTCATCGACCGCGAACCAGCTCTCGCCGCGGGAAAAGGAGGTTTTGGTCATGACTGCGCAGGGGATGTCGGGCAGGGAAATATCGGGCGAACTCGGCATCAGTGAACGAACTGTGGAGGCCCATCTTGGAGCAGTCTACAGTAAGTTCGGAGCCAAAAACAAGACAGAGGCCGTTCTGATGGCGCTGAAAAGCGGGATCCTCCTGCTCGATGAACTGATCGTCGGACAAAGGGACAGTTTGCCGTGAGGGAGTTTCTGAGAAAACACGCCCTGCTGACGCTGATCTCGGCCATAATATTCCTCGCGCTGTCCGCGCTTCTGGTTGGCGGATATACGCTGCTCGCGCAGGAACGGATGCTCGAATCAGTGCTCGTCTCATACGTGCGTGACATGGTTCGTTCGTTGTCGGAGGAGATTCAATTTGAAAGAGGATTCGGCGGCAATGGGCATTCCAGTCACATGGGACAGTCATCTCATCATTTTATGACATCAGGCCCGTCATTGCAGGGAGGCGTCATGCTGATTGTCTCAGACAGCGGGAAAGTCATATCCGCGTCGCCAGGAGCGGAAGAATTGAACGGCCTGTTTCTGGACGACATGATGAACAGCGATAAGAATTACCTGAATGTAAAACATAACGGCGTGGAATACATCGCGGCGTGGAGTTCGATTGAAAATACTCGCGACAGGGTATTTTTCATCATACCACGCGAAAAACTGCTTGCGTATACCACCAATTCACACAGGCTGCTGATTGGCGTGCTGCTCGCGCTGGTCGTCGGCATCACGGTTTTGGTATGGGGGCTGTGGAGATATCTGGTTTCCCCGCTTCGGGAAATGGTATCGGATGTAAATATCCTCCGCTGGGGAAGAGAGAGATTCACGTCCTCCGGCGCAATTGGCGTATGGGAGGTCGGCATACTGGGGAATGCCTTGCGCCGTCAGTCGGAGACCGCGATGGAGAACGAGATATTGAAGGAGAACCGGGTGAGGGATATCATCGCCGTCCAGGAAGACGAGCGCGCCCGTTTTTCGCGAGAACTGCACGACGGCCCGCTGCAATACGTGACGGCAGCGATTCGGCGCGTCCAGATAACAGCGGCTTTGTTGAAAAACATACTGGGCGGAGGCGAAAGCGGCGACGGAAATATATCTGAAGCCATCGCCGAAAATCTGCGTGAGGCCGAGAAAGCCGCGCTGTTTTCAGCGGAAGAGATCCGCGATCTTTGCGACGAAATGTCCCCGTCGTGGCTGGAACTTGGTTTCCCGAGCGCTCTCGCCGAGCTGACGGAGAGAGCGGCGAAGCAGAATGAAATACAAATCGAACTGACTTTCTCCGGGGGAGCGCGGAACATCGAGATTACTCGGGAAAAAAGCCTGGCGTTGCTGCGAATGTTCCAGGAGGCGTGTTCAAACGCCGCGCGTCACGGACAAGCCCAAAAGATAGACGTGGAATTTTCTCTCGACGGCGACACCGTGGGTCTGACTATTATAGACAACGGTGTTGGCTTCGACATTAACAAAATAAACGATAAAAAACCGCTTTCGATTGGACACCGCGGAATAGTCAACATGAGAGAGAGAATCCAACTTATCGGCGGCACTTTCAAAATAACGTCCTCGCCCGGCAAAGGATGCGCTGTCTCGGCAACCGTCGAAAGGTAAAAATATTTGAGGAAGTTTTAGATACTCGGCGGGAATTTTTATGCAAATTTTCTCGTCTTCTTCGCAATCGCCATAAAATCGCCGCGTTTGTCAGGTAGTCTATGGCCAGCGTGAGAGAAAGAATCCTTTTCCGGTTTATCCGGGACAGGTGTGGTATACTTTTAAACGGTTTTGGGGAATTTATCCGTTGAAACGGCGGTTGCGGCAAATGGGCGATATGCCGGCGGTGTATGACGCGGGTTCAGTGATTGCGGGTAAAGTTTTGGCGGGAGGCACAAACCCCCTTGTCAGAATTTCGGCGCGGAAGTACAAATTTCAAAATACCAGAGGGAGGCAAAATAGTAATGGCAATCAGTCTGCAAAAAGGGCAAAAAATTGATTTGACCAAGGGCAACGCGGGGTTGAGGAAACTACACATCGGTCTTGGGTGGGACACGAACAAATACGACGGAGGCGCCGCCTTCGACCTGGACGCCGCCGCGTTTCTGCTTGGGGAAAGCGGCAAGGTGCAGTCGGACGCCGATTTTGTGTTCTACGGGAATCTCGAACATTCGAGCAAGGCCGTCAAACACATGGGAGATAACCTGACCGGGGAAGGCGAGGGCGACGACGAGGTGATAAAAGTCGACCTGCCGGCGATTCCGGCAAACATCGCCAAAATAGACTTCACGGTCACCATTTACGACGCCGCGGCGAGGTCGCAGAACTTCGGAATGGTATCCAACGCGTTTATCCGCGTGGTGAACGACGACGACAACACCGAATTGATCCGTTACGATTTGGGCGAGGATTATTCGGTCGAAACGGCGGTCGTTGTCGCTGAAATTTACAGACACGGCGGCGAGTGGAAGTTCAACGCGATCGGCAGCGGTTTTGCCGGGGGATTGAAAGCGCTCTGCGTAAACTTCGGAGTCAACGCGTAAATATAAATTTTGTTCTCGCGGGGGTTGCGCGTTTCGGCGCAACCCCCGAACGCCGTAAATGAGGGAGGTTACACCGTAATGGCAGTGGAACTCAAAAAGGGACAAAAGGTCAACCTGTCCAAAGCGGCCGTTTCGGGCGAAATTCTGATCAATCTGAACTGGACCCAGGGAATGACGAAAAAGGGATTGTTCGGGCTGACGAAGAAGCAATCCATAGATCTGGATCTGGGCGCGTTCGTCGAGCTGAACGACGGCGGCAAACACGTTGTTCAGGCGCTGGGGAATTCATTCGGCGACCTGAAGTCGGCCCCGTATGTCGCGCTCGACGGAGACGACCGCACGGGAGCGGCGCTCGGAGGGGAAAATATTCGCGTCAACGGCAGAATGTCGGTAAACATCAAGAGGATGCTCGTGTATACGTTTATATACGAGGGCGCGGCAAATTGGCAGCAAGCAGACGCCGTAGTTACCATCAAACACGCCGGCGGAGACGACATCGTCGTCCGTATGGACGAGTACAGCGCTTCGCGGGCAATGTGCGCGATCGCCGAGATCGTCAACGTCAACGGTTCGACGGCGATTGAAAAACTGATTCGTTTTTTCAACGGACACACGGAAATGGACGAAGCGTTCGGCTGGGGATTTCGTTGGACGGCTGGGAGTAAATAGGGGAGGAAACAACTGTTGAGCGACTACGAAATACTGTACACCGAGGCTTTCCCCGTCATCAAGTATCGGCTTCGTCAGGGCGAACGGCTGAAAGCGGAATCCGACGCGATGATCGCCATGTCGGCCAACGTGGACGTGACGGGGGGCGCGGAAGGCGGAATCCTGCGCGGATTGACCAGGATGCTTGCCGGGGAGAAGTTCTTTTTTCAATATCTCACCGCGTCGCGCGGCGAGGGGGAAGTATTGCTTGGACATAACCTCCCGGGCGGCATTGTCGACGTGGAACTGGATGGCGCATACGGACTGCGCGTTCAAAGGGACGGCTTTCTCGCGGCCACGGAAGGCGTCGAAGTGAGTACGCAAACGCAAAACCTTTTCCAGGGCATATTCAGCGGAGAGGGTTTTTTCGTCCTGAACGTGACCGGCAAGGGCGTGGTGTTTCTCGGCAGTTACGGCGCGATTCACGCGATAAATCTCGCGGACGGGGAAGAGGTCGTGGTGGATAACGGACACCTGGTAGCCTGGGCCGACTATATGCAATACAGGGTTACCAAAGCGTCCAACGGTTGGATCAACAGTTTTACGTCAGGAGAATTTCTCGTATGCGTATTCAAAGGGCCCGGCACAGTGCTGATACAAACGCGCAACCCGGGCGGGCTGAGAGGTTACATCAACAAATTGGGCTTTCTGCTGAAGAAATAGAGCGGCGGAACGCGCGAAAGCGCTCCGGCCCGGAACGGGGCTTTCGCTTCTTGCCGTTAAAGCGATTTTTCGCGTCCGAGGACGTCTGAAATACATGCGTGAACACGGATTACGGCAAACCGCGCCGTCAGGCTCAATGAAAACCGTCAGAGTGTGGTTCAACCACTGGTTCAGCACGGCGTATCACATTATCCGCATGATTGGGGAAGATGAGGATATCAATTTTGCAATGGTCGGAAGCAATACCGACGAAAACTGCGTCTACCGCGCCGTGTGCGACGAATGGTTTACGGAAGCGAAATTCGGCGACAGCGATGAGTATGTCGATTTTTGCGTCGCCTTTTGCCGCGCGCGCAAGATAGACGTGTTTGCGCCGCGCCGCGGCATTAGGGCGGTTTCCCGTCGTATCGGCGAATTTGACGCGATCGGGGTGAAGGTTTTGGCCGAGCGGAACCACCGGATGATGAGCGCGCTGTCCGACAAGGCGGAGACTTATCGTCTGTTCGGGGACGCCGGAATTGGTCATATACCTCCTTATCGCGTTGTAACGTCGGCCGCGGAATATGAGGAAGCGTATCATCGCTTTAAAACCGAGAGCAACAGGGTTTGTTTAAAATTTGCCTCCGATGAGGGCGCCGTCAGTTTCCGCGTGGTAGATGACAGGATCGAGCATAACCTGACCGAGAATGCGGGGACGAAGGTCGCTCACGCGAATGTCGTCGAAGCGTTATCGCGATTGGGGAAATTTCCAGAGCTTCTCGTGATGCCGTATTTATCCGGCGCGGAGATCAGCGTGGACTGCTTGTCCGCGCGGGACGGCGAGCATATAATCATTCCGCGCCGTAAGTCGTGGAGGCGAAGCGAGACGATAAAGTTCGACCACGATATTGTGAATATCTGCGAGGCGTTCCTTGACAAGTTCGGATTACGCTGTCCGTGTAACTTGCAATTCAAATATGAGGGCGGCGTGCCGTATCTTTTGGAAGTCAATGCCCGAATGTCTGGCGGAATCCAGCTTTCTTACGCCGCGACGGGGATCAATATCCCCAATATAGCCGTCAACCGCCTGCTTGGCGTCGAAAAACGTCCTGTTTGGGACAAGACGACACGAGTGGTGTCGTTCATCGAGACCCCTGTACTGTTGAGGTGAGTCATGAAAACGCGCTTACAAATCGCTTTGCGCGACAGCACGACCGCGACGCGTTCTTATGTGATCGTAAATCCCCTGCTCGCGAAACATTTGCCCTCCGTTCCGAGCGTTTCACTGGAATATTTCAAACAGTTGGGAGACGCGGTCGCGGAAACCTGCGAAGGCGAACACGTGTTGGTGATAGGTTTTGCCGAAACCGCGACAGCGGTGGGCGCGGCGGTCGCGCACGCGATCGATGACGCCGTTTACGTTCACACCACCCGCGAAACGCCGGCTTGTCAGTCGGAAGACGGGGAAACGCTTGTCACGGAATTCCTGGAAGAACACAGTCACGCCAGGAATCAGGCGCTGTATTTGCGCCGGAGACTGCGCGACCTGTCAAAATACGACAGGCTGGTATTCGTAGAGGATGAAATCACCACGGGAAAAACGATATTGAACTTTTTGCGAAACATCGCCTACCGCGGCAAAATCACGGTATCCGCGCTGGTGTTCAACGGTTTTGACGAAGGCGCGTTCGCGGAATACGACGCCGATTTTTGCTGCCTGCAAAGGGTCGGATATGTCAAGCGGCTTGAATTCGCGGGGCCGCCGAATCCCCGCTCCGGCACCGACATAGACCTGTACCACAATATGTGCGCGGAATTGGCCGAAAAAATTGTTTCCGCCGTGAGCTTGACCGATATAAATGACAAAGACGTGCTGGTTCTGGGTACTGAGGAGTTTATGTATCCGGCGCTGATATTGGGACGCGAGATCGAAAAAACTGCGCGTTGCGTAAAATCGCACTCCACGACCAGAACCCCGCTTCTGCCGCGAAACGGCGAGGATTATCCGCTGCGTTCGAGACAGAGCTTCCCGAGCCCATACGACGGCGAACGCGTTACCTATTTATATAATTCGGCCTCATACGACACGGTGATTATCGTCACCGACGCCCCCGGTTCCGGGGAAGACGCGCTTGTCGGCGCGGTTCAAAGCCTCGGCCGCGCGAATATATACTTCGTGAGGACACGAAATGCCTCTTGAAAACCGCGGCACGTTTCACCCGGCGGACGTGACGCTGCTCTTCAGCGACATAACGGGTTTGCTCGAGCCCAAACCCGCCGAGGAACGGGAGAAACTCATTCAGAGCGGCGTCCATTATTCGGAAATGCTTCCGTTGGAATATAGGCCGTCGGAGCGGTATCTCGCCGAGTATTCGCGCGCTCTGGAGAGTTTTGCCCGCGAAACGGCGGACGCGGTCGTCGGGGTATCCGAAAAAATATACGCGCTGAAAGGCGGCGAAGTCGTGCTGGTATCGCTTGCCAGAGCGGGAACGCCGATCGGAATATTGATCAGGCGGTACCTGCGCCGCAGGTATGGCGTCGACGCGCCGCACTACACGATTTCGATGGTTCGCGGCCGCGGGATCGATCATGCGGCGACGCGATACATCCTGGACAGGCACCGCATCTCCGACATTCAATTCGTCGACGGATGGACGGGCAAGGGGGCTATCCTCCGTGAATTGTCCGCCGCTCTGGCCGAATACACGGGTGGGAGTGACGGCAGAAAATTGCTCGCCGTGCTCGCCGATCCCGCAAACATCACCGATATGTGCGGCACACACGAGGATATTCCGATCGCGAGTTCGTTTCTGAACGCGACGGTGTGCGGGCTGATGAGCCGGACAGTCATCCGTCCCGGCATCGGCGATGACGAATTTCACGGCGTCGCGTTTTTCGAGGAATTGCGGGCGGACGACAAGACATACGAGTTTATCGAACGGATCGAAAGCCGTATGGACTCGTCCGCCGTCGAAACGAGCGGAGCCGACGAGGTGCGGCAAATCGCGGAAAAATTTGGCGTTACGGATGTAAATTTCGTAAAACCCGGCATAGGCGAGGCGACGCGAGTGCTTTTGAGGCGTATGCCCGATATGGTGCTGATCGCGGAAGACGCCGAACCGCGATATATCGCCCATATAATCCAATTGGCGGAGGAAAAACATGTCCCTGTCATTCGCTATCCGCTCAGGCGGTACAAGGCTTGCGGAATAATCAAGGCTTTGACGATATCGGACTTGTGAGGCGCTCAGTGCTGTTCGCGTCGGATTTGGACAACACGTTGATTCACTCGTACCGGGTCGCCGAAGCCGGCGACATATGTGTCGAAACCAGGGACGGCAAAAAATTGTCGTTCATGTCGCCCAAATCGCGAGGCATCCTCAAAGACATCGCCGCGAGATGCGCGTTCGTCCCCGTGACCACGCGATCGCTGGAGCAATACCGCAGGCTCGACCTGGGCGTAAAGCCCAAATACGCTCTGGTCGCCAACGGGGCGCTGCTACTGACAGACGGCGAGGTTGACGGGCTTTGGGCCGCGGAAACGCGCCGCGGACTGAACGTCACGCTCCCGGATGTCGAGCCGGGCGAATTTTTGTTTGACATCAGGCGCGTCGATGACTTCTTCATCTTCGCAAAGAGCAAAGATCCCCCGCGAGCCGTCGAATACCTGAAGGCGGTCTTAAAAGACAGCGTGTTCGAAGCGCGCTCCGTTCATGACAAAATTTATATATTGCCGGCGGGGCTCGACAAGGGCGTTGCGGTGAAACGCCTTAGGGAGCGAATATCTTCCGGCTGCGTCATTTGCGCTGGCGACAGCGAGCTGGATCTGCCGATGCTCGAAATCGCCGATATGGCGATCGTCCCGGAAACTTTGGCGCCGTGGCTGGAACGCGCGCGCGTTTTGCCCTCCAAAACCTTCATGTCCGAGCTTCCCGGTATCATACGGGAGATGGTATCGCGTCAGAGCCGCATATAGAACCGGTCGGAAGAAGGGAAAAATCCTTACTTTTTCGCGCATGGCACCGCTCGATGTCGATAGGACATGGACGGCATGCCTCGCAATCGGGGAAAGCTTTAGGGAATTTCTCACTTCAGCGCGTTTCCGGCAACGGCCTTGCGGATGATGTCGACCGGGATGATGACAAAGGACATAGCCAGCACTACCGCCCATTCGTTCAACGTCAATCCGTAGCAACGGAGGATGACGCCTCCCAGGTAAGTCATCAGCACTTGGACCGTCACGATCAGCGCGATGACGCGCAGGAATCCCCCGTTTTCCCGGATATTGTCGAAAAGATTGATTTGATCCGTCCTCGCGTTAAAGGCGTTGAAAACCGACGTGAAGATGAAAAACGCGAAATATCCGGTCAGCAAATATCTGTTTTGCGCGTCGGCGCGGAAAAGCGAATTCGTAAAATCCGACCGCAGGAACAACATGCTGAGCCCGAACGTCAGCAGGCTTCCGACGAGTATCGCGCTCCACATATAGGAGCTGACGATATTTTCGTCCCTCTTCTTGGGTTTCTCCCGCATAAACCGTTTCAGGGCCGGCTCCCCCCCGAACGCGAGAGCGGCGAGCGTGTCCATTACGAGGTTTATCCACAGTATCTGCGTTATGGACAGCGGATTTTGCATACCGATCAAGGGCGAGACGAAAGAAATCAAAACAGCGGCGACGTTGATGGTGAGCTGAAAAATTATGAACTTTCGAATGCTGTTGAATATCGTGCGTCCGTAAAGGATGGCCTTGTCGATCGAATTGAAATTGTCGTCCATGATGATGATTTCGCTCGCCTCTTTGGCCACTTCCGTCCCTCCGCCCATCGCGAAACCGACGTCGGCGGCCTTCAGTGCCGGGGAATCGTTTACGCCGTCGCCCGTCATGCCGACGACTAAATTCAAATCCTGCGCGATACGGACCAGACGGCTCTTGTCGCTTGGAAGCGCCCTCGCTATGACGCGAATATTCCCGAGTCGTTTTTTCAGGTCGTCGTCGGTCATCCCGGCGAGTTCGTCCGACGTTATGACGATATCCGTATCGCTCGTCAGCAGGTCCGCTTCTTTAGCGATGGCGACCGCCGTGTCCCGCCTGTCGCCCGTGATCATCACGACCTGCACGCCTGCGTTTTGTACCTCTTTTATGGCCGAGACCGATTCGGGGCGCACTTCGTCCCTTATGCCGACGATGCCGACCAGAGTCCAATCGCCACCGGGGAGCGCGCCGCCGCTTATTTTTTCGTCGCTCGCGGCGAGCGCCAATACGCGAATCGCGCGGGAGGCGAGTTCGTCGATTTTTTTATAGACGGCGTTGCCCTCGTTCAATTCGCGCCTCGCGCCGCTTTCGTCATAGTAATGCCCGCACTTGTCGAGTATTTTCTCCGGCGCGCCCTTGATGAGGGAAATATTGTAATCTCCCTTGATTTGGCTCGCCGAGTATTTATTTTTGCTGTTGAAGGGAATGTCGGCGACGACCGCGGCGCTCACGAGTTCGCCCTTCCCCGCCGCGAAGGCGAGAATCGCCCGCTCGGTCGCGTTTCCGCCTATGACCTTCATCTGTTTGCCGGCGCCGCTGACTACGGCGCCAGTGTTATGGTGAATACTGACCGACAACAGCTTTCCGAGTTCGCCGCTGACTTGTCCGAACGACTTGTATTCCCGGCCGTCTCCGCTCACGAAGGCGACGACCTCGAGCTGGCCCTTCGTAATCGTACCCGTTTTGTCGGAAAACAGGATGTTGAGGCTTCCCGCCGTCTCGATTCCGGCAATCTTCCTCACCAGCACATTGTCCTTGAGCATCTTGCCCATATTGAGCGCCGATACGATCGCTATCATGAGCGGCAGTCCTTCCGGCACGGCCATGACGATGATGATTACCGCAAACATGAGAGCTTGAACGAGGTCGTTCGCGACAGTCATCCAATCGGAGCAATAGACGATAATTTGCGCCGTATCGAAGCCGTTGTGGATGACGATTCGCTGAAACAGCAACGCCAAAGCGATCAGGACGCCGCCGATGTAGCCGAATTTGCTGATGCCGCGCGCGAGATCGCTAAGCTTGACTTTTAGCGGAGTGTCGCGTTCGTCGTCCTGCTGCAGTTCTCCGGCGATTTGGCCGTAGACCGATTTATCGCCGACGGTCGCGACCGACATGACCGCGTTTCCCGAACAGACCACGGAACCGCGAAAAATTTTATACTCGTTCAGAAAATCCATCGCGGTCCCGGGCTCGGCATAATCGCCAGGCATCACGGATTTGCGGGCCTCCTTCGTCTCGCCGTTCAAGACCGACTGATCCACGCTGAGTTCGCCGTCCACGAGAACGCCGTCGGCGGGGACCTTGTCGCCGGTTTGCAGCAACACGCAATCGCCCACCACCAGATCGTTGATCGAGACTTCGGTTATTTCGCCGTCCCTGTGTACTTTGCAGATAATTTGAGACGCTTCTTCCTGCAATTTTTGAAACGCCTTCTCATTTTTGTATTCGGAAAACGTGGAAACAAACGTGGCCAAAAAAACCGCTATGGCGATACCGGCGGATTCATACCATTCGGTTTGCCCCCAAAACGTGAAAACCACGTTGATGACCAGTGCGACGCAGAGAATTTTGATCATCGGATCGCCCAGATTATCCCTGAACGAACTCCAAAAGCCTTCCGTCTCACGCTCCGTCAGTCTGTTGTCGCCGTATTTCGATTTCGACTCCCGGACTTGCGCGCCGGTCAAACCATAATTTTTTTTCATGCCGTCTCCCCTCGAGCCCGATAAAATTTTAAAAACTTGACAAGTATACCCCCAATCACTGGAACATCATATATATCAAACAACGGAATATATTTCGTATAGTGTAACGATAATACACTATAAAACCTGTATCACTGTTGCATTACAAATTGTAACGATGGTGAAATGTTATCGCTGTCGAGTATATATAAGTCAACACTCTCGAAAATTACAGCACAAGTACCGAAAACGCTTCGGTCTGCGCATGTCGCTCATTTGCGGCATCATTAGCGGGCGAGAAATACAATCCCCCCCCCCTTTATTTTATCCGGCATGAAGTTCCCGCGTTTTAATTTTTTTGAGAAAAACGCGCCTCATTAAAAACGCGCACAGCATCAACGTCACGGCCTCGGTGATCGGAAACGTCCACCATATCATATTGACGTCGCCGGTTTTCGACAGCGCCCACGCTATGGGCATCAGCAGGAGCCACTGGCGGCACACCGCCACGGCGAGGCTTTCGCTCCCGCTGCCCAGCGCCTGAAATACCGACAGCGAAATTATGCAGAACGCCGCGAAGAAAAAGTGAGCGCTTATTATCCGAAGCGCCGGAACGCCGAGCGATATCATCTCGGGCGTGGCGTTGAACATCTCCAGGAGTTCGCGGGGAAAGACGTTGAACACAATCGTTCCGGCGCCCATTACGGCGGCGGCGTACACGGCGCTGAGTTTCACGGTCTCGATGACGCGCTCGCGCTTCCGCGCCCCGTAATTGTAGGCGATTATCGGTATCATGCCGCTGTTCAGGCCGAAAATCGGCATGAACACGAAACTCTGCAATTTGAAATAGACGCCGAACACCGCGGTCGCGGTCGACGTGAAAGATATCAACAGGAGATTGAGACCGTATATCATAACGGAGCCGAGCGAGGACATCACTATCGACGGCAGGCCCACGTAATATATTTTTCCGATTATGGATGCGCTCGGACGGAAACCCTTTAGCCTGAACGTTATCTCGCGGTTGTACCTGAGATTGAAAAACAGGGCGAGCGAAGCCCCGACCGTCTGTCCTATGACCGTCGCGAGCGCCGCGCCCGTGACTTCCATCCTCGGAAACCCGAAAAGCCCGAATATCATTATGGGATCGAGGA
This sequence comes from Synergistaceae bacterium, assembly GCA_031260185.1. Taxonomy (GTDB): domain Bacteria; phylum Synergistota; class Synergistia; order Synergistales; family Synergistaceae; genus JAIRKI01. The sequence continues at coordinate 13,267 of JAIRKI010000070.1, forward strand.
TGATATTGGTGACGGCGCCCGCCACTTGCGAGATCATCGAGTAAAAAGTCTTTCCCGTCGAAATCAAAAGGCGTTCGAGCATTATCTGATTGAAAACGGCGAACGACATGACGCAAACCACGTAGAGATAATCGTCGCCGTACTTCACGATGCCGGGGATTTCCGTCTGCGTCCTGAAAAACATGCCGCTCAGGAAAACGCCGCCGACCGTGAACACGGCGGATGACGCCCACGAAAGCAGGACGCCGTGCAACGCGTATTTGTTGACGAGATCGGCGTTTTTCTCGCCGAGGCTCCTGGACAGCATAGCGTTGACCCCGACGCCCGTGCCAACTCCCATGCCGATTATCAGGACCTGCACCGGGAAAGCCAGGGAGACGGCGGTGAGGGCGTCCTCCCCCAGCCGGGCGACGAATATGCTGTCGACCACGTTGTAAAACGCCTGCACTATCATGGAAATTATCATCGGTATGGAGATATTCAGCAACAGCTTGTGAACGGGCATCACGCCCATTTTATTCTCGGAAACGCCCAATTTTGTGTCCTTCCTTTACGAAATGAATTCCGCGTATTTTTTCGGAGAGTTTCAGCACTGTCGCCATCGGCGCGGATTTTTCCGGTTTCTCCGGTTCTGTCGGTCGTGTACATACATAATTTATCGGCGTTAAATCACTTGTACTTTATAGAGTAATGACCGATGTATATACCCCGGAATCAGAGAATTTCACGGATCGCCTTCTCTATGCGGTCTTCGCTCGGGAGAACCGTCTTTTCGAGGATGGGATTGAAAGGAATCGGGCTGTAGAGGGCGCCGACTCTCTTTATCGGCGCGTCCAGACAGCGGAACGCCTCGCTGTCCGCGATAACGCCGGCGATTTCGCCGCCAAAACCGCCAAATTTCACAGCCTCGTGCACGATGACAACCTTCCCCGTCTTCCTGACCGATTTGATTATCGACGCTTCGTCCAGCGGTGAAAGCGTGCGGAGGTCGAGAACTTCAACGCTCGCGCCTTCGCCAGCGAGACGATCCGCGACGGAAATCGACATTTGTACCGTTCGGCCGTAGGTTATGACCGAAAGGTCGCTCCCGTCACGTTTTACGTCGGCCGCGCCGAGCGGGATCGTGTATTCCCCTTCCGGTACCATTCCCTTCGAATGATACAAAAGTTTCTGTTCGAGAAAAATGACGCAGTTGTCGTCGCGTACCGCGCTTTTCAGGAGTCCTTTCGCGTCGTACGGAGTCGAGGGAGCGACGACCTTCAAGCCGGGAACGTGACAATACATCTGTTCCAAAGATTGCGAGTGCTGCGCGGCGACGCCGGTTCCTCCGCCGGACGGCGTCCGTATCACCATCGGAACCTTCACCTTGCCGCCGCACATATACCGCGTCTTGGCGGCCTGATTGATTATCTGATCGTAACAAACGGCCATGAAGTCGGAGAACATGAGTTCGACTATGGGACGCGTTCCGGTAATCGCGGAGCCCACTCCCGCGCCAACGAAAGCGGTCTCGGAAATCGGCGTGTCAATCACGCGGTCCGGTCCGAATTCATCCAACATTCCGGCCGAGACGCCGAACGCCCCGCGGTAGACCCCTATGTCTTCGCCCATGAAATAAACGTCAGGGTCTCTCCGCATCTCCTCACACATGGCCTCTTTTATGGCGTTGGCGTAAGTTATCTCTCTTTCAGGCATGATCGTGCATCCTCGCTCAAGCGAACACGTTGTTCAAAACTTCGTCGGGACTCGGATCGGGAGAGGACAATCCGTATTCGACGGCTTTATCGATCGAATCGGCCGTATGATTGTCGGCAGCGTCTATCTCTTCCCGGGTAAACAGCTTGTTTTCCAGGAGGAAGTTCGAGAATCGCGCCACCGGATTTACCGCTTCCCAGCCCGCGATTTCTTCTTTTGTACGATAGAGGTTGCCGTCGCTTTTGGAGTGTCCCGAAGTGCGGTAAGTATGTTCCACCAGAAGGCAGGGCCCGTTTCCCAGGACATGAGCCCTGGCCTTCCCGGCTGTCTCATATACCGCGAGAACGTCGTTGCCGTCGCATTCGAAAGACTTCATGCCGTACCCTGCCGCGCGTTTCGCGAGGTCGGTCTCTTTTACCGCGTTGCTGATGTGAGTGGACATTCCATATGTGTTGTTTATGAGACAGAACATGACCGGCAAATTTTTCACGGAGGCAAAATTCATGGATTCATGCACGGCCCCCTGGTTGGATGCTCCATCGCCGAAGAACGCCACGCTCACCCTGTTTTTTATCCCTTTGAGCTTCAATGTCATTGCCGCGCCGCACGCGATAGGCGCGTTGGCGCCGACTATGCCGTTGGCGCCGAGTATCCCCTTGTCGAAATCCGCGATGTGCATCGAGCCGCCGCGGCCGTGACAGACGCCCGTCCGCTTCGCGAGTATTTCAGCCATCATGCCGTTTATGCCGCAGCCCTTGCCTATGACCTGACCGTGCCCGCGGTGCGTGACTAGCATAAAATCATCCGGCGACAGCGCCATCGCGGTCCCGACTCCTGTCGCTTCTTCCCCTATTCCGAGGTGTATCGTCCCGTGAATCAGTCCTTTGCCGAAAAGCTCGAACACTTTTTCCTCAAATTTGCGGACGATCATCAAATTCTCCAGCATTTTCCGCAGCAACGCCTTATCCGATAGCAGCGACCTGTCTTTACAGACGCAACTATGAGAAAATAACAAATCTTTCACCAACCGGAACCTCCCGCGCGCGAAATATCGTTCGATATTCATTTCTCTATTGTACCGCGAACGCTCCGTATAACAAGAGCAAAATAATCGCCGCTCGAGCGCGTTCTTTGACACATCCTGCCACGCCGTTTCGGGAAACGGCGCGAATACTGGAAAGTAACGCGGGCAATGGCTATAATGAACCGATAAAAGGATAACCCGTCGAATTCGACCAGTTTTTGCGCGAGGCGGGCGCTAACGGAGTAAAGAAGCTGAAAGCCATGGGCGGCGGCGAACATGAATAAAAATTTAGATTGGGTTGCGTGTTGACACGGAGAAATAACTCGCTTTTTGTCTTGAAATGGACTAGTCTTAGAGCGGTCGAAAGGGGGCTGGCGTAAATATGAACTTAATAGGGGCGTATGTGGATATGCGGCGGCACAACGAACGAGAAGAAGACGACGGCTCGGAAGCGGCGATAGCCGAAATTATGGAATTGCGCAAAGAATTTGCCGGGGCGTTCAAAGGAGAAAACGTCAAAATGTCGATCGAGGAAGGAAGAATGTAATGGTTTCGTCTTTCGTCATCGACGCCTCCGTTATTGTTTCATGGTACAACCCGGACGAACAAAACGACTATGCGAAAGACATTCTTTTTTGTTTGAGGAAAGAACAAGCTGTCACGCCGTGTTTGTGTTTTTTAGAGGTAAATAATGTTCTGCAAATGATTGAAAAAAAGGGGAAACTGTCAAGTTTGCAGGTTGACAAGGCGCTCGCGGCGCTTGACAGATTGCGGATCGCGAGAGACGGCGCACCGGAGGGCTTTCAAATTCCGCTTGTTTTGCGGCTTTCCCGAGAATACGGATTGACGATATACGACGCTTGCTATTTAGAACTTGCCGTCAGGCTGAACCTTCCAATCGCTTCACTGGACAACGATTTGATCAAAGCGGCAAACGCCGCTGAAATCGCGTTGAAGACGGCTATAATGAACCGATAAAAGGATAGCCCGTATTTTGGGAGAGATATAAATGATCCGCTTGTCGAACGTCAGCAAAATATACAGGATAAAAGATCCGGGAACCTCGGAAACGCGCGATTTTTACGCGATTCGCGACATATCTCTCGATATCGGGGAAGGCTCGATCTACGGAATAATCGGGCGAAGCGGCGCGGGCAAAAGCACTCTGATACGCTGCGTCAATATGCTCGAACCTCCCACTGCCGGGCGGGTGTTCATAAACGGCACCGAGATGACCGCCCTTTCGCCCGGTGCGCTGCGGGCCGCGCGCCGCAAGATAGGCATGATATTCCAGTCGTTCAACCTGCTCTTGAACCGCACGGTGTACGGCAACATAGCGTTTCCCCTGGAACTCGCCAAATGGAAGAAATCCGAAATCCGCGACAGGGTGCGTGAGATCGCCTCCCTCGTCGGGATTGAGGGAAAACTCGATCAATATCCGGCGCGGCTCTCGGGAGGTCAAAAACAGCGGGTGGGGATAGCGCGGGCCCTGGCGAACAAACCCGACCTGCTTCTGTCCGACGAAGCCACTTCCGCCCTCGACCCGCAGACCACCAAATCCGTTCTGCGGCTCATCCGCGACATCAACGAGAAACTCGGGCTGACCGTGATACTGATAACGCACGAGATGAACGTCATAAAAGAGATATGCGACTCGGTGGCGGTTCTCGAAGACGGTGAGATCGTCGAAAAAGGGCCCGTGCAGCAAATCTTCACCAACCCGCTCAAAAAAGCCACCAAAGAACTTCTCACGCACGTGATACGGTCGGAACTGCCGGAGTCGTTCACGGGCCTCGGATTTCGGCGGCTTCCGTCGGGAGATTCGGATCTGGTGCTTCAGATATGGTTCTTCGGCGACATCGCGGCCAAACCCGTCGTATCCGACCTCGTTCGAAAATTCGACGTCGACGTGAACATACTGGTCGCGCACATAGACGACATACGCTCCGTGCCTTTCGGAACCCTCATCATGCGCCTCTCCGGCGAGGACAAAGAGGGCGCGCTCGAATATCTGCTCGGCATGAAACTGAGGGTGGAGGTGATGGGCTATGTCGGACGATCTGACGGCATTACTCGTTAAAGGATCGCTCGAAACCCTCTATATGGTGGGCGTGTCGTCGTTATTCGCGTTCGCCGCCGGGCTGCCACTTGGGATAATACTTTCGGTCACGGCCGAGACGGGGATACTGCGGAACAAGCCGCTTTATTCCGCGCTGTCGTCGGTGGTCAACGTGTTCCGCTCGGTGCCGTACATAATATTGATGGTGGCGCTCATGAAGCCGACAAAGTGGATCGTGGGCTCGTCGATAGGCATAAACGCGGCCATCGTGTCGCTTTCGGCGGCGGCCATACCGTTCGTCGGCCGGGTCGTCGAATCGTCGCTTCGTGAAATAGACCCGGGGATCGTCGAAGCCGCGCAGGCGATGGGCGCGGGAGCGGGCGAGATAATACGCAAAGTCCTGCTGCCCGAAGGACTGCCCGGCATCATCGCGGGTTTCACGCTCACGATAATAAACCTGATAGGCTATTCGGCGATGGCGGGCGTTCTCGGCGGCGGCGGTCTGGGCGACCTCGCCGTGAGGTACGGCTACCAGCGTTTCATGCTGGACGTGATGATATCGACGGTGATAATAATGGTGCTGATGGTGCAATTTATCCAGATAGTCGGGGACAAACTCGCGGTGTTGACAAGACACGACAGAAACGGGTGAAACATATGGGGCGAACACGCGGGTTCGCCCCTACAGTTCATCCCCGTCCGCTTTCGGAGCCCAAGTCAGACACTCCACGATGCGTTTGTACCAATTTTTCGTCTCTATCGCGGATATAATCGAGTTGCAGGCGTATCGCGGGTCGCGCTCGCCGCCCATGGAGCATGTGTCGAGACAGGTTTCCCACACATCTCCCGCCAGCGTGAGAACGCGGTCCTGTTCGCCCGGCAGTCTGGTCACCGGCTCGATCCCGAAAGCCACGGCCGACGTGTTCTCGTCCGCCAGCCTGGTCACCCTGAATCGTTTGTCGTCGAGGTTCGGAGCCGTCATCTCGAAGCGCTCGCGCTTTTTCATGCCGCGCTCTCCGAGTTCCTTCAAGGCGTCGTGCGACTGTTCGGATTTTATCGTCTCCAATATCGGCCACAGGCGCAGATACGCGGTAATCCTGTTCATGAAGAGCCTGCCGGCCGACGATACGGCCGATATCGTCTCCTCGCTCCTGTAATTTTCTTTGGGGAGATATTTCCACAGCGCGTTTCCGAACAGGTGTTCGCCGCCGCCCGACCAATCGCTGAAACCGAGGAGCATCGCCTTCGAAACGGGAAGCATGAATTCGCTCCAGCGCGCCGGGTTGACGCGGGCAAGTTCCTTGACGAGCGGAGCGTTTCTCATCGTGGACGGCAGTGCGCCGTTTTCGATCGACAGGGCGGGAGCCGGCCAGGGTTTGCCCTCTTCCAGCACGGCCGACATGACGGCGTGTTCGGCGGAAGCGAACGCGAAACAGGGGCGAACCCGCCACTTGCCCCTTTTTGGCGTATAAGCGTACCACAACGTGTCTTTCTTGTTCTCCGTTATGATGTTCAGGTCGGCGTCGCTACGCGCGGTTCTGGGGACGTGCGCGAGATCGCTCAGAACCTGAACGCCCCTCCAGACGAGAGAATTGAGTTTTATCGCCTCCCCGGAATTTTTTATGACCGACGATACGCCTTCCATGATGTCGGATACGCGGTATTCCTTGTTCGACCGTCCGACCTTTATCTTGAGTACGCGCCCCGGATTTTCGACGAACGAGAACGGCACGTATTTTTTTTTGTCGTTGTTGAGGTTATGTATCCCAAGACGCGGTATGCCTTCGCTTCTCGCGAAAAGCAACATGAGGTCGTCGTCGACTTCATATTCCGCCAGTACCGAGAGCCCTCCGGTTGACAACCTCATCACCTCTCGAAAAAAAATTAAACTGTCCGACAGCGACTCATGAATTATATCATCACCCGCTAAATTCGACGACGGAAAACCGGATTTCCTCATACGGTTACGGCAACCCATGAAAAATGGCGCTCCCATAATCGAATCTTTATCTGACCTTGCGGGAACTGAACCACCACCAAGACACGTCTCGATTACTTTCGACCCGGACGCTTGTACCTCGAACCCCAAAAATATCGGATACTTCCCGCTCGACGCGATATACGATATCCTAAACCTCCGTAAATCAAAAGCAAAACCGGAATATGACCCGAACGGTATCGCAAAGCTTCTGGCGTTCGGAAGAGTTTTGAATCCCGATTCCAAAATGGGAACCTTCAACGAGAAAAATCGCTGTCTTTTTGACGTCGCGTCATCAGATGACACGATAGAGATATATCGAACCCCGGACTGTCTCAACGCCGCGGCGGGAAACATCCGGAAACGCATGAACCGTAAAATAACCGGCGGTATAGGGCGAAACACAGAGGTGTGTTTCTGCGACGTAACGAATTACTATTTCGAAATAGGCGAGAATGACAAGGATACATTGGATAATGACGGAAATATTCGCGAGGGCTTAAGGAAAAGAGGCGTTTCAAAGGAGAAGCGGGGCGAACCTACAGTTCAGATGGGGCTTTTCATCAACGACAACGGATTGCCCGCCGCTTATAAACTATTCCCCGGAAACCGCATCGGACAGACCACGTTACGTCCCGCGCTCAAGAAGAACATCGACACGCTTGGTTTCGGCGGGGTCATAATCGTAGCGGACGGCGGTCTCAACAGCGACAAGAACACAGCGCGCGTACTGAAAACGGGCAACGGGTACATCCTGTCGCGCGGTACGAAGGAAAAGCGATAAAAATGTCAAAAAGCGGATACTCGATGAAAATGGATACGTATGGAACGAAAAAAGGACTTTCAAGGTTAAGTCTATGATAAGGGAACGCGTGATCGGGGACGAAAACGGAAAAAAACAGGCAATCAAGGGAAAATTGGTCTGTTATTGGAGCAAAAAGCATTATGACAAGGAAGCGCGCGAAAACGAGAAATTCATCGAATACCTGAATTCGGTCATAGCTCGCCCTGATAAACCGAAAGACAAGCCCGGGAAAATAGAAAAGTTTCTCATAAAAAAGTCAGTGGACAAAAAACCGGGGAAACGGTGGACACAGGCACACGGATCATTCTCGACACGGATAAGAAACAGTACCCGGACCTTCTCGGTTACTGCACAATCATGACTTCCGAAGTGGATAAAGGCGACGCGGAGGTCATAAGCAAGTACCACAGTCTGTCGCGCATAGAAGACTCGTTCCGGATAACGAAGAGCGACATTGAGGGAAGGCCTGTTTATGCGCGTACGCCGGAACATATCAACGCTCACTTTCTTTTATGCTTTATCGCGCTCACAATGATTCGAATCATCCAATACAAAGTTTTGAGGCACCGGGGAAAAGAGTCTTTGAATATTGACGGTTGGGAATCCGGAGTTACCGCGGAAAGGATACAGAAAGCGCTTGGTACCAGGAATGCGAACGGTCTTTCTAATGGTTATTACCGTCTCACTAAACCGGACGAAGATTTGTATGCTGGCCCCCATTTGTCAAGACCACTAAGGAACTGTAAGAAAATAACTTATAATTATAGATTGGAATGGTTTATACTGTTTATAGTTTAAGAATGAGGATTGAAACTATGGATAGTATTGTAGAAAATCGAATAAAAACGATGCTTCCTTTGTTAGATGAAAAGCAAAAAAGAATCTATCCGG
>JAIRKI010000096.1 GCA_031260185.1 Synergistaceae bacterium
CTTTGGAGGATCACTTGGTCGATGAGCTTTTTAAACTTGAAAACTCTCCGGAGATTACACGCTCCATTACCTCATGGCCTTGGATAATTAATGCCTTGTTGATTTAGAAATGGAATTAATGGGTGGTCCTATTTTGCGGGGCCATTATAGAAAGCTGTCTTCTTTCCTTGAGGAATGGAAACAAGGCGATTTGTAACGCCGGCTTCTTTCCCGATAAATGCTTTGAATTTTTCCTTTGAGGTAGGGTTACGTCGAATTTCGTTTCGACGATTTAAGCGGCGCTCCCCCAAAAAATTAGCGTGAGCGCGTAAAAAGCGGGGCCGTTAAAAAAAGACGGCCCCGTCTCGCGTGAAATATCTTTTTTGCCGGGCGCTTTATTTCAGGCGTCCGCCCCATGGTGTGAAATGGGTGTGAAGCAGATGGTGCGCGCGTTCGCCCAGCGGTTGTCCCATCCAGGTATCGTAAAGCTCTATTATCGCCGGATTTTCGTGCGATTTGCGGTATTTCATGCGCGCGTCCGCGTTGTAAATCGCGTCTATGCGGGCCTGCCTGACGTCCCTGTCGGTCGGATACGGCTGTCCGCCGCCGCCAACGCATCCGCCGGGGCACGCCATGACTTCGAAGAAGTGATAATCGGCTTCTCCGGCGAGGGTTTTCCTCACGAGTTTTTCGGCGTTACGAAGCGTATGGGCGACCGCGACCTTGATGACGACCCCGTCTCCCATGTCCACCGACGCTTCCTTTATGCCGTCCAGCCCGCGTACCTCGATAAAATCGAGGTTCTCGAGTTCTTTGCCCGTGTATTTTTCATACGCCGTGCGCAGCGCCGCCTCCATGACCCCGCCGGTGGCGCCGAATATCTGCCCCGCTCCGGTCGATATTCCCATCGGCGCGTCGAAATCTTCCTCGGGGAGATTTATGAAATCTATGCCGAGCTGTTTTATCATGCGCGCGAATTCCCTCGTCGTGATGACTATATCGACGTCGCGGAAACCGCTGTCGCAAAGCTGGGGGCGTTTGGCCTCCCACTTCTTGGCGGTGCACGGCATCACGGATACCGACACTATCTTCGCCGGGTCTATTCCGGCCCTCTCCGCGAAGTACGTCTTCACCGTGGCGCCGAACATCCCCTGTGGGGATTTGGCGGTGGACAGATGGGGGATGAACTCGGGGTACAGCGTCTCGATGAAGTTTATCCATCCGGGCGAGCACGAAGTCGTCATCGGAAGTACGCCGCCGGTCTTGACGCGGTGAAGCAACTCGTGCGCTTCCTCCATGATCGTCTGGTCGGCGGCGAAATCGGTGTCGAACACCCTGTCGAAGCCCAGCCTGCGCAGGGCCGCGACCATTTTTCCAGTGGCGATGGAGCCTGACTTGAGACCGAACTCCTCGCCAATGCCAATCCTCACCGAAGGCGCGGTCTGGACGACCACGAATTTATCGGGGTCGGATATCGCGTCCCACACGAGCCGCGTATCGTCCTTTTCGGTAAGGGCCGCCGTCGGGCATACCGTGGCGCACTGCCCGCAGTACGAGCACGCGACCTGATCGAGGCCGAGGCCGAAAGCCGGCTCGACGATGCTTTTGAAACCCCTGTTCACGGAGCTGAATATATCGAGACCCTGACGTTCGGAACAGGCCCTCACGCACCTCGTGCAGAGGATGCACTTTTCGGGATCGCGGACGACCGACGGGTTCGACTCGTCCTTTTGTGCCTCGCGCTTCTCTCCGTGGAAACGCACCTTTCTGATGCCGAGGTCGGCCGCGATCCGCTGCAATTCGCAGTTCTGGTTTTTGACGCAGAAGAGGCAGTCCCGCGGATGGTTCGCGAGCATGAGTTCCACGACGGTCTTGCGGGTTTCCCTCACCGAAGGGCTGTTTGTATGGACCTTCATGCCTTCGGCCACGGGATACACGCAACTCGCCACGAGGGATCTCGCGCCTTCGACTTCCACGAGGCATACGCGGCAGTTGCCCTCCCGCGCGAGTTCAGGATGATAGCAGAGGTGCGGAATGTCGAGGCCGGCCAGACGCGCCGCCTGAAGTATGGTGCAGCTCTTCGGAGCGGCCACGTCCTGCCCGTCTATCGTCATTTTTACGGTAGTTTCGCTGACACTGGACATAATGTGTTTTCTCTCCTTCCCGGTTTATCCCTTGTCGATCGCCTTGAACGGGCATTTGGCCTGACAGGCGCCGCACTTGACGCACTTTTCGGGGTCGATGGCGTGCTTCGATTTGACCGCGCCCGATATGGCCGCCACGGGGCAGGCCTTCTTGCAGAGCCCGCATCCGCGGCAGTTGTCGTTTATTGTGTAGCCGACGAAAGCCGTGCAAACTCCGGCCGGGCATTTGTGATCCCTTATGTGCGCCTCATATTCGTGACGGAAGAAGCTGAGAGTGGAGAGAACCGGGTTGGGAGCTGTCTGGCCGAGTGCGCAGAGAGAACCTTCCTTTATGGATTGCGCGAGCGATTCGAGAAGGGGAATATCATCTTCGACGCCTTTGCCGTCGCATATCCGGTTCAGAATTTCGAGCATCCGTTTCGTGCCCTCACGGCAGGGAGTACACTTCCCGCACGACTCGTCCTGCGTGAAATTGAGGAAATAGCGCGCCACGTCCACCATGCAGGTGGTCTCGTCCATGACGACGAGGCCGCCGGAGCCCATCATCGCGCCGGCTTTGGTGAGCGATTCGTAGTCGATCGCGAGGTCGAGCAGCTGTTCCGGCAGACAGCCGCCCGACGGGCCGCCTATCTGCACCGCCTTGAATTTTTTCCCGTCCGGGATGCCGCCGCCGATATCGTAGATGATCTCGCGCATCGTTATACCCATCGGCACTTCGGCGAGCCCGGTGTTGTTGATCTTGCCCGTGAGCGCGAACACCTTGGTGCCCTTGCTCGTCTCCGTGCCCCAGGAAGCGAAATAATCGCCGCCGTCGCGCATTATCGACGGTATATTGGCGAAAGTCTCGACATTGTTGATGTTGGTCGGTTTGCCCCACAGCCCCGAGTTGGCCGGGAACGGCGGACGCGGGCGCGGCATTCCGCGGCGTCCCTCGATTGAAGCGAGAAGAGCCGTCTCCTCGCCGCACACGAAAGCGCCCGCGCCTTCTTTGATGTGAATGTTGAAGCCAAAACCGCTTCCCAGAATATTTTCGCCGAGAAGTCCGGCGTCCGTCGCCTGTTTTATCGCGCGCTGAAGACGTTTTATCGCGAGCGGATATTCGGCCCTGCAATAAATATAGCCTTCGTCCGAACCGACGGCGTATCCGCATATTGTCATGCCTTCGAGCACCCGGTGCGGGTCACCCTCCAGGACGGAGCGATCCATGAAAGCGCCGGGGTCGCCCTCGTCGGCGTTGCATATGACATATTTCTTGTCCCCGACCGCGTTTCTGGTGAACTGCCATTTATTGCCCGTCGGGAACCCGCCGCCGCCGCGGCCGCGCAGCCCGGACTTCTTGATCTCGGCGATGACATCCTCGGGCGTCATGGAAAGAGCCTTGGCCAGACCTTCGTAACCCTCGGCCCCTATGTATTCCTCCATCGATTCCGGATCGATGTGGCCGCAATTTATCAGGGCGTAGCGCTGCTGCTTTTTGTAGAAAGCTATATCGTCATAATCGGGCACGCTCGCGAGCGTCGTTGGCTCCTTGAAAAGCAATCTCTCGATCACGCGTCCCTTCACGAGATGCGTCTCCACTATTTCGTCGGCGTCCGAAACTTGCACCCTGGTGTAAAACACGCCCTCGGGATAAACTATCACCAGCGGCCCGAGTTCGCAGAGACCGTGACAGCCGGTCTCGACCACTTTCACCTCGTCCGACATGCCGCGCGCGGCCAATTTCTCCCTGAGCGCGGAAATTATCTCCCTCGACCCGGACGACGAGCAGCCGGTGCCGCCGCAACAAAGAACGTGGGCTCTTGCGAGCTTCTCCATTTTTTATTCCTCCCGTTTCCCCGTCTCGATAATGCCGTTCAAATTTTGGCGACGACCAAGTCGCTCAATACGCGTCCGTTGACCAGATGTTCCGAGACAATCCTCGGCACGTCCTCGGGCTTCACGTTGCCGTATGTGACCTTCGGCTCTCCCGGACGGACTATGTCGACGAGCGGCTCCTTCCGGCACATTTCGATATATCCGGTCTGCGTCACGGATACGTTCTGAATCCCCCGTTTGGATATCTCGTCCAATATCGCCGTCATTACCGCGCGGGCGCCCGCCGCGATGCCGCAAGTGCCCATTCCGACGGTCACCCGCGTCTCGCTTTCGTGGCGGGCGCTCATGGCCTGTTTCGCGCTTTCCTTGATCTTTCGCAGATCGTCCAAATTCTTTATAGCCATCCCAAACAGCCTCCTTCGCTATCTGTAACGATCGAGAATACCCTTTATCGCGTCGGGAACGAGACGACCGTGAGTATCGTCGTTGATCATCAAAACCGGGGCGAGCCCGCAGCAACCTATGCAGGCGACGGTTTCGAGCGTGAAAGCCAGGTCTTTCGTGGTACTCTCCCCGTCCTCGAGCCCAAGCTGTTTCCTCAATTCGGCCAGAACGCCCTTGGCGCCCCTGACGTGGCAAGCGGTGCCCTGGCAGGAACGGACTATATTTTTCCCGCGCGGCTTGAGGTGGAACTGCGCGTAAAAAGTGACCACCCCGTAGATCTGGCTGAGCGGAACTTTGATCTTTTCGCTGACGCGAATAAGAACCTCTCTCGGCAGATACCCGAATATCTCCTGCGCCTTTTGAAGGATGGGAATCAGCGTCCCTTTCTGACTCCCAAGGCCGGCCAGCACTTCGTCGAGCCTGGCCACGTCTTTTTCCGCGAATTTCTCTCCCATAATCGCTCCTCCTTGTTTTGATGATACGTTCTTCCTGCCGCGCCGTAAACGCGCGAATACACTCTTGATTTTGCCCGAAAGAATAATTTTTCCTCGCTTAATGTATACTACCTAATAAGTGTTAATATTGCAAGAGTAAGGTCTGTTTATTTTGTTCGGGACACCGTTTTTCATTACAGAATGTTATCGTCGGCGAACTTTTTGGCGGCGCGTTTTCTCGCGCGAACCTCCCGCGGAAAAACCCGCAAGCTCCCCGCGCTCTCTTCAAAAATTTTTTTATTTTTTTATTTTCACCCCTTGACAAATTACAAAATACCTTTTATAAAATACCTTAATAACATTTTTAACGCAAGATGCCTTGTAATTTGGATCGTAAATTTCTGAGGAGGAATTACCGTGAACGGCACAGTATAGTAAATTGACGCGTGGTATCGTGAAGCTGAACAAGCTGTTGGTGGGCTATCATTTCCGCAGATTCAGGCACTTTGGGCCATTCGCCAACCCAATGAGGGGACAGGGGCGAGTGCTTTACATTTTGAGAGGGGGAATTGAAAATGTTTGGTATCAACAATAAGACTTATCCTGCTCCAGCGGCAACCGATTCTCAGTCATGCCCTGCGTATGCGTCTCGGCGTCATAAGGGGGAGGCGTTATCGATGATTATACTTATGATTATTTCAATTATCGTTGGAGTTGCAAGTTTGGGGGTTAGTGGAGCGATTTTGGCTGGGAATAATGCTAAGGCGGCGATAGAGGCAAGGGAATTGCGAGTGGAAAAGGCGCGACGAATGGGAGAAATTGAAAATTTGATAAAGATAAAAAACGGAGAAGGAGCAATAGATAGATAGATGATTATACTCGACAGCGATAACATTTCACCATCGTTAGGAAATGTCCAAAAATAACAGCGCATGAATAATGGCCGTAAATTATGACATTTTTTGGACATTTCCTCAGTTATTTTCATCATTCAAGTATAACTATTTATGATATACTTGTCAAGTTTATTTTTGGACGCTTCCTAGTGTATTATCGTTCCGTTGCTTGGTATAGCTTCTCGATAAAGTTGTTTGCCGGATAAAATGGGTAGGCGTCTTTATTTAATTTTGATTTTAGAAGTTTTACTGCTCCAACCCGCCAAAATGTACGGGGATAATTTGTTATCGTTTGTTGTTGGTGATTATGGTTATACTTACAGCGAAGAAGATGAGGAAGGCTGGGATTTTGCATTTTGGGGTAAGGGCTGGGTGCCGGACGACTATCATTTACGTTTAAATAATGGTGAAACGTGGAAGTTGCAATATATTGAGGTATGGGATGCAACACCATCTCCATTCTACTTTTCTACGGATTTAGAGGTAATATTTGTCAGTTCTGTAGCGCCTAAAGAATTCTGGTGGTATGAAGAGGAGGAGTTTTTATATCATAATGTGGTAAATGTTACTGCGGTAAGTTCTGATGAAGTATATATTTTTGGAGGCAATATATTTGGAGGAGTAAATTCATCATTTAATAATGGTGTCTACAATGTACTGCATAATTCAGTAAATATTTATGATGTTTCTATTGCTTTTATAGCGTCTTTTGTTCCGGACTCCGATCATTATGGTGAAGATGTGCCAAATGATTATTTAGGAGTTGGTTCGAGTGTAATGGGAGGCTTTAATACTGTTCATGGGTCAGGTTATAATTCAGTGAATATAACAAACTCGGAGTTAACGATAAGTAAATATACTCCATACAAGAATCCAAATATACCCAAAATTTACGGTGGCGTCAGCGCGATAGGCCACGCGACATATAACAAAATAGGCATTTATGATTCAAAAATTATCGGTCCTGAACTTTACGGAGGTGCCGTTTTTCAGGAAAACGGAACTGAACGTATTTATGGCGTTCACCATAACGAAATCATTATAGAGGATAGTTACATCGGTGGAGGTCCAGAATTTAATACAAATATTTACGGCGGATTTATTTACAGAAATAACACCGGTTATAAAGAAGACGAAAAAAAATTTACGGATATCATAGACAATAAAATCCATATAAAAGGAAATAAAACATTGTTTGGTGGATTATCCGGTCATGCGGGCGTAAATAATCTATGCGGCGCGGATGTCGCGTATAGGAATATTTTCGGGAAGTACGTGGAGGTGAAAACCGCGGATATGTTCTCCGGAAATACTTTGATTCTGGAAAGAAGTAAAAATCTTGAAGTGGGCAATCTTCGTAATTTTCAATATTTTGAATTCACCATACCCGCGAATTTTAAAACAGGGCTGGATGGCGATTATATGCTGAGGGTTACGAATAGTTCAAGACTTCAGGAGTATAGGCAGGGAGGTAGAAGTTCGGAAATCACCCAATTAAATATTGACCAAGCTCATCCCCGTCTAAAACTGAATGACCAAATTGTTCTCATTGACACGACGGGCCCTAATTTGTTTATGAGAGACGAAATTTTAAACCGTCAGTTTTCAGTTAAACATCCTGAAGATGCCTACGGAAGAGCCGGTGATTTGGAATATAAATTTCAGATAAAGAGGATTGATAATAAAATTGTAGCGCAAGTTATCGAAATTGAAACATTGCCGCCGTCTACTCTGAGATTCGAGGATAGCAGTATGTATGACATACCGGAAATGACGGTAAATGTACCTATAAAACCTGTTGACGTCTCGGTAGGAGTGAGCGGGGGAGTGCCGCCGTACACTTTCTCGGCGAGCGGGCTTCCGCCCGACGTTTCGATTGATAGCGGTACGGGGGTTATCTCGGGCACGCCGGATGTTACGCCGTTTCGGGGCAGTGCCACAATTACAGTGACGGACACTGAGCCCAAGAGCGCCCGCATTACCATCAGTTACGGTGCTCCTCTGAAATTCGAGGATAGCAGCGCGTATGACATACCGGAAATGACGGCATATGTATCTATAAAACCTGTTGACGTCTCGGTAGGAGTGAGCGGTGGAGTGCCGCCGTATACTTTCTCGGCGAGCGGGCTTCCGTATGGCGTTTCGATCGATAGCGGTACGGGGGTTATCTCGGGCACGCCACTCATCTCTTCACTCTGGCGCGATGCCACAATTACCGTGACGGACACTGAGCCCAAGAGCGCCAGCATTACCATCAGTTACAGCATAAAGGACGAACCAGAACCAGATGAACCGGGCGGTAGCAATGGCTGTAATTTCGGGAGCAATATATTACCATTCATTTTCTTTCTGATAACTGCCTTGCTCCAACACGTTAGGAAGCGTCCAAAAGATAAAAATAACTAAGGAAATGTCCAAAAAATGTCATAACTTGTCAATGTTATTTTTGGACATTTCCTTAGGCGGAATTTCGCTGTCGCTGAAGCCGTTCATGTCGCGTGTGTAGAAAATATCGGTTGTCGCTGATGCTGAAACATATCCGTCAATTGCCGACTGCGTAGCGATTTCGCATCACCAAAATCAGCGCATGAATAATGGCCGCATGTTCAACTTAGTTTTGAACTGTTCCTTCTTGGAAAGTCTTTCCGCGCGATAATCGTCAGATGAGCGCCTGCGTGATTGAGCCGTCCATCATGCGCCCGATGTTTGCCATGTCAATTTTCGGCGCGGGTACATCTTCGGGCGCTTCTCGAATGATGACTTCTACCCGCTTGTTTTCGAATGTCCGCGACATTGCTATCACGCCCGACAGCGCGTCCGCGCTCATAATTTGCCTATAAACCATAATTGCGCCTCCCGCCGAATGATGTTTAGATCTATATGCGGGCGTCGAAACCGCCGCCGCCGGGCCCGACGGCTTTGGAACTCATCTTTCTCCATTCGTTGATAAGCATCTCGTTGAGGTTTTTCGCCTCGTCCATCAGTCTGGACAGTATCGACATCTCCATTTTCAGCCGCTCGACAGTTGACGTCAGCTTTTCGGCGGCGGTCTTCAAGGGCTCGGATTCCACGGGAGGAAGGGCGCCCGCGATTTTGGACACCACCGCCTCGCATCCGAGATCGCCGGAGATTTCAGCGGCCAGCCTGGAGCGCTTTGTCTCGATCGCCTGCGCCCTCACCGACGTGTGCCGCATCTCGGACATGAGTTCCTGTAAACGCGAGAGGCGCCCTTCTTTGAGCGCCTCTCGCTGGTTCCGCGTTACGGACAACAGATCGGACAGTATCTCGTCCTGCTTGACGAGCGTTTCGGCGAGAAGAGACGATTTGTCGGGCATCAATCCTCTATTTTATTGATACCCGCCCAAATCAGGCGGCCGGCAAGAGCTTCGAGGTTCGGGGCGTACGTCCCTTCCTCTACCCGACGTTTCAGATCTTTGACGCGGTCTTCCCTCACATCGGGAATTTTGCTCAACTCGAACGATATCTTCGCCATCTCTCGGGCGAAAGAACTCACCGCGAGTCCGTCGACGGACGTTTCCCCGTCGTAGCCCACACCGACGCCGTGACGCTTTTTGATGTCGTTTACCGCGCCCGCTCCGGTCAATCCGCTGATCTTTTCTATCATCACAATCACCTCTTCGTAAAGGAGGAAACTACTTCTAAATATATTATCGGACGCAAATTCCGTATCTTTATATCAAAACGGCCAGATTTCGCGCGTTCTTCTCATCAGTCATTCGACCGCAGTCCTCCGCGCAACGCGAGTTTAAAATATCCGCTCTCGACGAGATGAGTGATTTTTCTTTCGTCGATACCGAGCATTTCGGCCACATCCTTGATGGTAAGCCCGCTTCCCTCGTAATCGCGCAACAGGGTCCGCACATCGGCGTAAAGTCTGTGTTCCTCTTCCAAACACACGGGACAGACATGCCGCCCGCCGCTCTCGACGACGGCAGCTTTTCCGCACATCCCGCACTTCACCAGTTCCAAAGACACCCGTTACCACCACCCGAATCGATGCCCGTCAGACGCTCCTGCTCCAGACCATGGCTCCGGCAATTTCCGCCCCCGCCGCCGAGAGCGCCCTCTTCGCCGCCAAAAGAGTATTCCCTGTCGTACACACATCGTCCACCAGCAAAACACGCCTGCCTCGGATTTTATCGGACGACTTCATAGCGTCGCAGGGCAACTCGCGCTCACTTTTGCCTCTTTTAAGAGCCTGGCTCCGGGAACCCGAGACCCACCGCAGGCAATTTTCGACCGGAATTTTCCACACGCGCGAAGCGCCCCCCGCGATAAGCGCGGCTTGATTATACTCTCGCGCGCTGGTATTGTGCAACGGAACCGGCGCCAGAAAATCGGCGTCGGGACGCGGCAATGTTTCCGCCATCAACTCGCCTATCATCGACGCGATGGATCTGCCGCCCGCGTATTTCATCGCGTGGACGACATCCCTGTTGGCGCCTCCGTAAGCCGAAACGGAACGGCAAACCAAACCGTCGGGATGCGAAACACACGGAGCGTCACGCCCGCACTCCACGCAGAACCTGAAAAAAAGCCCGGACAACGACTTCAGGCAATCCGGACATACCCTCACGGCCAACCTGCCGCACACCGGACAACTCGAAGGCCATACGACGTGCGACAGGCTCCTCGCGGCGAGCGATAAAATATTTTCTTTTATCTTTATGCCAGACTCTCCGCGTCTCTTTTGAGCGCGGCGGCCCTGTCGGTATCCTCCCAGCGAGGCGCCGGAGAAAGATCGATCCTGCCTATATGTCCGTAGGTCGCTATTCTGCGGT
Organism: Synergistaceae bacterium; assembly: GCA_031260185.1. Classification (GTDB taxonomy): domain Bacteria; phylum Synergistota; class Synergistia; order Synergistales; family Synergistaceae; genus JAIRKI01. The sequence continues at coordinate 10,515 of JAIRKI010000096.1, forward strand.
ATTGCGGCTTGCGAAGCTCCAGGTCGCGGATTATCGCGGCGGGACGGAAATCAAAATGTTTGCGGACGAGTTCCGTTATCGCGGTATCCGGGATCTTGCCCGTCCCGTAAGTCTCGGCCGTGACGGAGACCGGATTGGCGACGCCTATCGCGTAAGCGGCCTGTATCTGACACCGCGAGGCGAGCCCGGAGGCGACCACGTTCTTCGCCGCGTATCTCGCCATATAGGCCGCCGAACGATCGACCTTCGTCGGGTCTTTGCCGGAGAAAGCGCCGCCGCCGTGAGGAACGACGCCGCCGTAAGTATCAACGATTATCTTTCTTCCCGTGAGGCCGGAATCGGCCTGCGGGCCGCCGATGACAAAACGTCCCGTCGGGTTGACCAGTATCTTGGGTTTCCCGTCGAGCAATTCCCCGGGCAGCGCCGGGATGATGACATGTTCGGTCACGTCGGCCGCTATTTGCGCCTCGTCGACCGCCGGATGATGCTGCGCGCTGACGACCACCGTATCCACCCGCACCGGCTTCAGCCCGTCGTATTCCAACGTCACCTGGGTCTTGCCGTCGGGACGCAGGTAGGGCAATACCATATCCTTGCGAATCTTCGCGAGCCGGCGCGCCAGTTTATGCGCGAGCGCTATCGGCGCCGGCATCATCTCCGGGGTTTCGTCGCAGGCGTAACCGATCATCATGCCCTGATCGCCCGCGCCGATTCTGTCGATATCCTCGTCGGCCATTTCGCTCTCGCGCATCTCGAGCGCCCGGTCGACGCCGCGGGCTATATCGGGCGACTGCTCGTCTATCGCGGTGATGACGGCGCAGGTATCGCCGTCGAACCCGTACTTCGCCCTGGTGTAACCGACGTCCTTTATCGTCGAGCGCACGATTTTCGGGATATCCACGTAGACCCCGGTCGTTATCTCGCCCGTGACGACCACCAGCCCCGTGCTGACCAACGTCTCGCAAGCCACGCGGCCCATCGGCTCCCTCTCCAGTATGGCGTCGAGAACGCCATCGGAGATCTGGTCCGCGAGTTTGTCAGGATGCCCCTCCGTAACCGATTCAGAAGTTACGAGGTATCTTTCTTTGCTCATCGAACACATCTCCCGCGATTCAATTTATTATTGATTTATTGATGAATATATTCGATTGCTTTACGGCGGTCATTATAGCACAAATTTCAAAAATCCCTGTCACTCCCCTCTCCGGGCTTCATCATCCGGCCCGACCTCGATTTTCACCTTGACCGGCCCCTCCGTGTAGATATCCGCCGCCGCCGTTATCGCGACCCCGACTGTTTCCGAGGCTTCTCCCAAAACGACTATCTCATCCACTTTGTCGTAAAAATCCAGGCTGTCGAGATTGCCCACCGTCCCCGAAAACGGGTCCGGCAAAATGCCTTTCGAAACCGCCGACCTGTTTATCCTCTTCAGCATGGTGTAAAGGATGTTCGCCCCATCCTCGTGGCCGAGGACTCCCCTCAAGGTCTCCCGCGCGAGCGTCTCGCCCTCTTTGTAAATGAGCCTGCTCTCGAACACGCTCAGCACGCCTTCGAGCGGCTGGCCGAGGACTATGTTCGACGGCGCGGTGAGCCTCAGCACCTTGCGTCCCTCGGCCTTTTTCAGGGCGTCTGAGATATTTTCCCTCATCTCGCCCGAGACAATGACTGCCGGAGCGTCCGCGGAATCCGCGATCGCCAGATCGGCCGTCTTTTTCTCCAGATATTCGCCGGACAGGGCGACGAGCCTTTGAACGGCGCCGTCGAGGTCGTATCCGTTCGCGCCAGGCTTGATGGATATCTGGGCCAGCATCTCGCCCTGGAACACTATGACGCGCCCCTCTTTCATCTCCGCGAGCCCCCGCCTCAGAGATTCCATCTCGTACTTCAGTGCCGCCACTTCCGCCTTCGCCGTCTCTTTTTCGTCCATGACCGATGAAAGTTCGTTCTGAGTGGCTATCAGGTCGAGGGTCATGTCGTCGAGTTCGTTCTGGCGGCCGCGAACTTGATTGGTGAGTTCCGTCATCCGGCGGGCCATTATGTTGGGGCCGAAGACCGCCATTTTGACGGAATCCGAATAATATGCCGCCACGGCGAGGGTGAGCAGCGCCACGGCGATGCCAGTGAAGACCGTGATCACGGTGGACGTGTGCCGCGGGCGCAAGCCCAGCAGCGATATCCGCTTTTTGCCGATTTTCTTGCCCAGCGTGTCGCCGACGTAAGACACGATAGCGCTCACCGCCGCGATCATTATGATGAGAGGCCAGTTATACTCCGACAGATCGAGCGGCACCCGCCCACCCCCTCGATGTCCCGCGTCTTTGAACGATGATATCAGCCAAACGCGTCCGTGCAATCATAACTTTACGTAAAAATATAATTCATATTAACAGTACCGGCGTTTTGAGAGAAACAGTTTCAGCGATATTACCATAACGAACGCGACAATCAAAAATAATTTTCTTTTCATTTCGCGCTTCCCGCCATCATTTTATGAGAGTGGTGACCGATATATAGACATATCGTTTGCGGAGGCTATTGAGGAAAAGAAATATCGATACGGTTCCTGCTTGTGGAAATGTGCCGTCTGCGGCTTATCGATGTTAATATTTATTAAAACACTATAACGAGCGCGAGGACGCGCGTCCCGCGTATCTTGTTTGTGTCCTGTTTTGTCCACGCGAAAACGCCGCCCCGAAGGACGGCGCTTTTTATGTGTGTTAAGTCGCGCTAAATGTTATCGGTTGATTTTGGTGGGGATTCCCTCACGTCCCATCCTATTTTGGGAGTTATGACAGCGGTGTTCCCGGATACTATAGCGGCGGCCCCCTCGACGCCACTGGTAAAACCGCCTCTGATGTGCGCCGGACGAATATTAGCCGCAATACCTCCGGCAGAAGATGTAATCTCGCCTCCAATTACTGTGTTGTTTGTTACTGTTCCTTCTTCAGTATAAGCCACAAAACCTCCAACACAAACAGCCCATTCTTTATCTTCAGCAATTTCACCGGTATAAGTACCGGAAACATTGACGTCTATTAATTTACAACCTACTATCGTTCCGTTGCGATTAAGTCCCACAAGTCCGCCAACATCAACATACCACGGTTTTGTTGTCCCGGAAACACTGCCTGCTGTCACTGCGCAGTTTGTTATTGTTCCGATATAATTATATCCTGCCAGTCCGCCTACAAAAAGATGCGTCATACCGTCAGCGTCGTTAAGAACAGAAATTGAAACATCGACCAAATTGATATTTTTGAGGGTGCCCTGGTTATTAACGCCAAAAAAACCGAAATTACTGCCTGAATTTTGCTTTTTGACAATTACGTTTGATATGGCGTATCCCTGACCGTCAAATATGCCGCTGAATGACGCTCCGGCATGGGAAAGACCGATCGGCGTCCAATATTTGGCGCCGAGATCAACAGGTTTAGTCAGGCGAACGATTTTGCCCTCAAAATCATAACCGCTGTTGACGAGCCACGCAAACCCGGCTAATTTACTTGGGGTATC
>JAIRKI010000038.1 GCA_031260185.1 Synergistaceae bacterium
GGGAACAAAAGTCACTGATGAAGAATTGGCGGGCATTAACATAACAAGAGATGTTTTTCATGGAGATTGGAATTATTGGGTCTCACCAAAAATATAACAACTTATTTTCTTACAGTTCCTAACCGTCCTCCATCCATTGAGTAAAGCGGTCAATTTCTGAAGCTGTGTATTGGGGCCGGTATGCGGCCTCCCCTTTTCACGAACGCCGAGCAACAGAAGCCGTTCACGGCCATCACCGGGGCTTCGCCCAGCAATCCGCCGAAACGCGCGGTGTCGCCGACCGTCTTGCCCGCGACAGGGATTACGCGCACGGCCGTCGTCTTGCCGTTGATCATGCCTATCGCCATTTCGTCGAGGATTATCCCCGCTATCGTGTCGGCGGGCGTATCGCCGGGAATCGCCGCCATATCTATTCCGACCGAACAGACGCAGGTCATGGCCTCCAATTTTTCCAGAGTGAGCGCGCCGGCCCTGACCGCCTCTATCATGCCGCGGTCCTCGCTCACCGGAATGAACGCGCCGGAAAGCCCTCCCACATATGAACTCGCCATGACGCCGCCCTTTTTCACATTGTCGTTCAATATGGCTATCGCGGCCGTGGAGCCAGGCGCACCGGGCCGCTCAAGCCCCATCTCCCGCAATATCTCGGCGATGCTGTCGCCTATGGCCGGAGTCGGCGCGAGCGAAAGGTCGATGACGCCGAAGGGAACGCCCAGCCTTCGTGAGGCTTCCCGAGCCACCAGCTGGCCGACGCGCGTTATCTTGAACGCCGTCCGTTTCACGGTCTCGCAGAGCGTCTCGAAATCGGCGCCGCGAGCGGACTCTATGGCGCGTTTCACCACGCCGGGGCCGCTGACGCCGACGTTTATCGCGGACTCACCCTCCCCCGCGCCGTGAAACGCGCCGGCCATGAAGGGGTTATCCTCCACTGCGTTGCAGAACACGACGAACTTCGCGCACCCTATCGAATCGCGGGCGCGCGTCATGTACGCGACGTCCTTTATCACGCGCGCTGAGATGTTCACGGCGTCCACGTTTATCCCCGAGCGCGTGGAACCGAGGTTCAACGACGAACATACCCGCTCCGTGGCTTCAAGCGCCGAGGGTATGGAGGCGAGCAACGCGCTGTCATCCGGCGTCATCCCCTTTTGGAGGAGAGCGGAGAAACCGCCGATGAAATTGACCCCCACCGTCTCGGCCGCTCTGTCGAGGGCGCGGGCTATCTCAACATAATCGCAACTCCGGCAACCGGAAGCGGCGATCGCGATCGGGGTGACGGAAACGCGTTTGTTTATCACCGGGACACCGTATTCTCTCGAAATATCATCCCCGACGCGGGAGAGGCGCTCCGCCCTGCGCGTTATCTTGTCGTAAATTTTCCGGCGGAAGGCCGCGCAGTCGCTGTCGGCGCAGTCGAGCAGGTTTATCCCCATCGTTATCGTCCGCACGTCGAGGTTGGCCTCGGATATCATGCGGATGGTCTCGTTTGCCTCGCTTACGGTGATCACGCGTATATCCGGCGCGCGGGCGCTATATCCTGTGCATGGCGTTGAAGATATCCTCGTGCTGAAGCCGGACGACGACCCCGATATCCCGCCCGAGGGCCTCCAGTTCCGAAGCCATCGACGCGAGCGGCGACGCGGAACCGCTCAAATCGACCACCATCATCATGTTGAAATAGCCGTTAACTATCGTCTGCGCTATGTCGAGCACGTTGACGTTTTTGCCGGACATGTACGAGCATATTTCGGCGATTATCCCTACGGAGTCCTTCCCCAAAACCGTCACGATTCCCTTCATTTCGACCCCTCCGGATTTCACACACGCCCATGTACTCCCCGCGCGCTTCTGAAATATATAATTAACGGTCCTACGCGGTAGATTTTGAAACCGCTGTTCCGTTCAAATACTCCGAGTACTTCGCGCCCCAAGGATAAACGTATAGTATTTTAGCTTAAAAAGTATTAGCACCAAAATGGGCGCCTGTTCCGTCACATCCGGGTAATATTGATCAGCATTACCGGTTTTGACCGTCGTTTGTGTCACATCCTGTCCGTTCGTAAGCGCCCTGCTGAACAATTCATAACGACTCGCGCCATTTTCCACTGAACTAATCATCTAACAAACTTCTCCGTAACAAATTTGTAATTCTCCTTTTGTATTATCGGCGTTTAGCCGGCTGGGCTTTAAACCGGTAGTCTTCGACTTTTGATACGTCATAACACAAAACGCGCGGCTACCACGTTTTCGGGACGAAGCCATCCGGGACGTCGATCCTCACCGTGTCGCCGGTCTGCGTGATGACGTATATGCCCTCCTTGAGCGCGGCCTTTTTGACGGAGTCGGTCATGATGGCTCCCGCGAGAGCGCCGTGGATTTTCCGCCTGTCGTTTTTCTTGTCTTTATTGAGACGAAGTATCCGTAAACGCCGCAAATGGTCTTTTACGTCCTTGTTGGACGGTTTCGACTTCACCTCCACGCCGACGATAGATTCCCCATTTTCCAGGATGATGTCGAACTCCGCGATTTTTTGCCCGCTTTTATCGTCGTAAATGACCTGGCGCAATCCGGAAATTTCATCGAAGTGAAATCCGAGGGCGTTGAATTTCTTTACGATATTGGGCGCGACCAAATGTTCGGCCAATTCTCCGAAACGATTGCCCAATTTCCCAAGCTGCTCGTCGGTTTTCTTGAGCTGCCGGTCAGTATCTTTTATCTGCCGGGCAACATCCTGTATCACCCGGTTGGTCTCCCGCATTTTCCGGTCAGTCTCCCGCATTTGTTGAGCGTTTTCCTGCATCATCCGGTCGGTCTTTTCGCTCAATTTTTGCATATACCGGTCCGATTCCTGAAACATCGCCCATACCTTCTCGAACGTCAAGCCCATTTCCGGTTCACGCGTTTCCGCTTGCGTTGTCATCGCGTCTTGCCTCCCACTCCGAAAAATTTTCGCCTTTATTCTACCACCGTGCCGGGGTTTTCACCCGCGCGTTTTTTCTTTTGTCAGATCCATGAAGGATTTTGCCAAGTCGGGTGCATCATTTATAATATGAGTTGCGTATAGAAACTTTAATCAAAAAAAGAGGGGATTTTGTTATGGCGCTCAACCTGCGCGGACGCAATTTTCTGACACTGAAGGATTTTTCCAAAAGAGAAATAGAATTTCTGCTGGAACTCTCGGCCGATCTCAAGGCCAAAAAAAGAGCCCGCACACACAGCCCGCTGATGCGGGGACGCAACGTGGCGCTGATATTCGAAAAAGCGTCGACGCGCACGAGGTGCGCTTTCACCGTGGCGGCCATCGACGAGGGCGCTCACCCCGAATATCTGAGCAAGAACGACATACACTTCGGCACAAAGGAGGACGTCAAGGACACGGCGCGCGTCCTGGGGCGCATGTTCGACGGCATACAGTTCCGCGGCTTCAAACACTCGGTGGTCGAGGAACTGGCGCGTTACGCCGGAGTGCCTGTGTGGAACGGTCTCACCGACGATTATCACCCCACACAGGTATTGGCCGACATGCTCACGATACGCGAGCGTTTCGGCCCGCTCAAGGGCAAAAAACTCGTGTTCATGGGCGACACCCGCAATAACATGGGCAACTCCCTGATGATAGGCTGCGCGAAACTCGGGCTTCACTACGCGGCCTGCGGCGACAAGTCGCTGTTCCCTGACGAAAATCTCGTCGGCGAATGCCGGAAGATAGCGGCCGAATCCGATTCGGGCGCGACGATTACCACGACCGACGATCCAATGGAGGCCGCGCGCGGTGCCGACGTCATCTACACGGACGTGTGGTACTCGATGGGCGAGGAGGCGAAAACCGCCGAGCGCAAGGCCCTTCTCTCTCCGTATCAGGTAAACATGGATCTCTTCATGGCGACGGGAAAACGCGAGACCATATTCATGCACTGCCTGCCCGCTTACAAAGGCAACGAAGTGACCGAGGACGTATTCGAGCATCCGAACTCGGTCGTGTTCGAGGAAGCCGAGAACAGGATGCACACGATAAAGGCCGTCATGGTCGCGACCATAGGCGACATTTAAAACATTTAAAAAGGGAGGAAATGACATGGCGCTTGGTGAACTTGTAAAAACAGGTGATTGGAAGTGCGAGAAACATGTCCCCGTGATCGAGGCTCCGGATAAAGTCGTCCCGGGGGAGGCTTTTGATGTGAAACTGTGTGTTGGGAAAGAAATCGCTCACCCCAACACGCCGGCTCATTACATCAAATGGATAAAGCTCTTCTTCGTCCCGGAAGGCGGCGAGACGCCCGTCGAGGCCGCGACTCTGACGTTCAACGCCCACGCGGACACCTCAGACGCGGCGAAACCCGGCCCGGTGATCGCGGAACCGTTCGGCTCGGTGAAACTGAAACTCACCGCCGGAGGAACGCTGATCGCTCAGTCGTACTGCAATATCCACGGCCTGTGGGAGAACTCCCGGACGATAACGGCCGGCTGATCGCGTCAATTTGACTGGGCGCGCCTGCGCGGCGCGCCATTATTTATTTTTTCGCTGCGTCTATGTCGCGCCTGCCCAGGTTTTGCGAAACGCCGATTTCCGCGCCCGTTTTGCCGAGCAGGAGAAACCCCTCGCCCATCCACACGTACATGCCCGCGAGCCCCGTCGACGCGACCGCGCCGCTTCCCACCCTCCCCGGCAAAAACATGTCGACGAGGTTGTAACTCATAAACAGCAACTGAGTGCCTATGATCGGCAGGGCGACCAGCAGAAGTTTATCGAGCATGGGGCCTTGCGTCAGATCGTGCTTCGATTCAGCGGACAAATCCATGCGCCCCGTTACGTAATACTGATTCTCCCTTGCAGCATCCGGCACACGAACTGGCGCGCGGTTCTGCCGGTGAAACCGCCGCGTTCGAGTTCCCACCGCATCGCGAGCGTTTCCATTTCGGATGAACTCATGACGAGTCCCATTTCCTCGGACAGGGCTTTCACTATGGACAAATAGCCGTTCTTGCCGGCCGAGGGGTACCATATGGCAAGCCCGAAACGGTCGACGAGCGAATGTTTTTCCTGCATCGTATCCCGGCCGTGGACGTCGTCATTCGATACGGCACGCTCTTGCCACACTTCGCGCACGATATTCCGCCTGTTGGACGTCGCGCAGACGATCACGTTGTCGGGCTTCCGTTCCAGCCCGCCTTCGATGATGACTTTCAGACGCTTGTACCCGGTCTCGAATTCCTCGAACGAGAGGTCGTCCATGAAAAGTATGAACCTGTAATTCCGCTGCCGCAGTTCTTTGAGTATCGCCGGTATTTCGGCGAACTGGTCGTGCCGCGGCTCGACCATCCGCAAACCTCTTCTCACGAAATCCGGCTCGTTCAAAAGAGCCCTCACTGACGAGGATTTTCCCGTGCCGCTGTCGCCGAAAAGAAGGACGTTGTTCGGCGGGTTGCCATTCAGAAACGATTCGGTGTTCGACAATAATTCGCGCTTCTGTGTCTCATATCCGACCAGGGAATCGAGCGTGCCCGGGTCGAGATCGTCGACGGGTTCGAGCGTCTGTTTCGGCGAATCCCAGACGAACGCCTCCGAGAGCGCGAATTTACCCGCCCCATATACCGCGCTGAAATCGGCGAGGCTGTCGGACATATCTTCCGGAGACCCGGCGGCGGCGAAACGCGCGGCCAACGTCATCACGGCGTCTCTTGTCCGCCCGGTTCCTGGCGCCGCGTTTTTCTTGAGGGGCTCGAAATCGCCCACGCGCGCGAGCGGGGCGTATCGCGAGTCGCCAGAGACCATCGCCTTTACTGACGTGACGACTTTGTGCCGCGTCCACAAATCCCGCGCCAATATTCCGAAAACGTCTTTCGGGACGGACATCCTCTCATACGCGCGGGCAATCGGGTTTTCCTCGCCGGCGGCCGCCAGCGCGAACTGTATTTCCCATAAGTCCCCTCGGTACGAATATTTTTCGGCCTCGGATATCATATGCGAAGCGGCTTCGTATATGATATCCCGCGTCTCGCCGGCGGAAACCGCGTCATCCGACACAGCTTTCGCCAGCATTCCGAATATCCCGTTTTCTTGCGGGTTTTTGAGGAACAAACGTCAACACTCCCGGAGTTCAGATTTTTGCCGCGACCGCTTCCTTCGTGAATTTCAGTTCGTAAATGTCCGCCATCTCGGGCAGATCTTCATCCGCGTTTTTTTTCCTGTCTCTCGCGAGCGACACGTGATCGCCGGGCGTGAGGGAGCCTTCGAGAAGCATATCGGCGAGGCGGTCTTCAACCATTTTCTGTATCGTTCTTCTGAGGGGGCGGGCGCCGTATTTCGGGTCAAATCCGCTGTCGAGCAGCAACTGGCACGCCTCGTCATCGACCGACAGTTCCACCGACTGGTCGGCGGCGCGCCTGACGACATCGCTTAGCATCAGACGTGTAATTTGCAGCAATTCCCGCCTGTCGAGAGATTTGAACACCACTATGTCGTCCACGCGGTTCAGAAATTCCGGACGGAACGTCTTTTTCACCGCGTCCATTATCCCCGACTTCAGTCTCTCCCATTCGGAGTTTTTTCCCGCGTCGTCGTTTCCGGTTCCGAAACCGAGGGACTGTCCCTTTATTATGTTCTCGGCCCCGGCGTTGCTCGTCATTATTATGACTGCGTTGCGGAAATCCACCTTGTGCCCGTGCGAGTCGGCGATATGCCCGTCCTCCAATATCTGCAGCAGCAGGTTGAACATGTCGGGATGAGCTTTTTCTATCTCGTCGAACAGGATGACCGAGAACGGTTTGCGGCGCACCATGTCGGTCATTTTGCCGCCGTTCTCGTATCCCACGTAACCGGGAGGAGCGCCGATGAGTTTCGCCACCTCGTGCCGTTCCATGTATTCGCTCATGTCGAAACGAAACATCGCGTCCTCGTTGCCGAACAAAAATTCCGCGAGGGAGCGCGCCATCTCCGTCTTGCCGACCCCCGTGGGGCCGAGAAAGAGGAAACTGCCGACGGGACGCCCGGCGTCCTTCATGCCGCTGCGAGCCCTGCGAATCGCGCGCGATACCACGCCGACGGCCTCGTCCTGCCCCACCATCCGATGATGGATTTCATTCTCCATGCGGCGAAGCCGGCCCGCTTCCTCCTCCGTCATCCGCGTTACCGGAATGCCGGTCCACTCGGCCACCACGCCGGCTATGTCGTTCATGGTGACGGAAGGCGTGACAGTCGTGCGCCGCTGACGCCACGTCTTGCGGAAATCTTCGATCTCGTCCGTCATCCTGCGCTCGTCGTCACGCAAGCCCGCCGCTTTTTCGAATTCCTGGGCCATCACCATATCCTCCTTCTCCTTGCGGAGATCGGAGAGCCTGCGCTCCATTTCCTTGAGTTCGTCGGGAGTCTCCATCGTGCCCAGACGCACGCGCGCCGCGGCCTCGTCGATGAGATCTATCGCCTTGTCGGGGAGGAAACGGCCGGATATGTAGCGGTTGGACAGCTTAGCCGCCGCCGTCAGCGCGTCGTCGGTGTATTTCACCTTATGATGCCCCTCGTAATTGTCCTTCAGCCCATGAAGTATCAGCACCGTGTTGTCCTCGCTCGGCTCGTCCACCATAACGGGCTGGAAGCGGCGTTCCAGCGCGCTGTCGCGCTCGATGTACTTTCTGAACTCGTCGAGGGTTGTGGCGCCTATTACCTGTATATCGCCCCGCGCGAGGCTCGGTTTCAGAATATTGGCGGCATCGACCGCGCCTTCGGCGCCTCCCGCCCCGATTATGGTATGTATCTCGTCGATGAAAAGCACCACGTTTTTCGACTCGCGCAGTTCCTTGAGTATCCTGCGCATCCGTTCCTCGAATTCGCCGCGGTATTTCGTGCCCGCTATGAGGTTGGTGACGTTGAGCTGCACTATACGTTTGTCCTTCAGCGTTTCGGGGATGACGCCGCTCGCTATCTCCCGCGCCAGTCCCTCCACGACCGCCGTTTTTCCGACTCCGGGATTTCCGATCAGCACCGGGTTGTTTTTCGTCCTGCGGGTCAAAATCCGGCAAATGCGCGATATTTCCTTGTCACGCCCGATTACGGGGTCGAGTTCGCCTTTGGACGCCATGTCCGACAGGTCCGCGCAAAGCTGATTCAGCGTGGGGGTCTTGGATACGTCCCGCTTTCTCGGATTTGCCGCGAATTGCGGAGCGCCGACCGACGCGAACTGAACGCCGTCCGTTTCATGTGAAGCGTTCTGTATCTCTTTGCGCAGGCGCGATATGTTGAAACCGAGATGCCCCAGTATCTGGCCGGCCAATCCCTCGCCTTCCGAAAGCAAGCCGAGCAGGATGTGTTCCGCGCCGACGTAGTTCACACCCATGCCCCGCGCTTCCCGCATGGAGATATCGAGCGCGCGCTTTGCCCTCTGGGAAAGAGGCAGGTCGATTATCTTTTCCTTCGGCGCGCCGTTTTCGAGCGCCGCGTCGAGCTGCTGCCTTATTTCCTCCGGCGCGACTCCGTGCGACTCGAATACGGACGCGCAGACCGGATCGATTTCGTCCAGCACGCCGAGCAGCAGATGTTCAGTCCCGATGACGTCATGACCGAGCCGCAGAGCTTCCTTATGAGCCTGCTGCACGACGCGTTTTCCTTTTTCATTGAAAAATTGCCACATATTTTTCTCCTTTATTTTCTCTTTTTCAGTTGACTGAGGAACTCAAATTTTCTATAAACCGCCCGAACAAAGCCGCGCGCGCGCGTCGTTCCTCCGATTGATCCAATATCGCGGGACAGGCGCGGCTGAGATGATATTTCCGGCTTCCGATTATCATCCGGCGCCACTCCCTGTCGTCGATGCCGGGCAAAACCCCGATGTCCGCGCCGAGTTTCACCAGCGAAAACGCGTCGACGGCCTCCGCGAACGACAGCTTTTTCGCGTGCCGCAACAGCCCCCAGGCGCGCCAGAATTTGTCCGTCATATCTCCCCGCCGCGCGTTCCTTATTTTGTTCCTCGCGGAAAGTTCCCGCGACACGAGCGCCTGCGTACCCGTATATACCGTGTCAATTATTTCGTCCGGGATAACCGAAAGGGTAATTTTGTTCGAAACGGCGAAAAAACTTCCGCGCGGCTCATCGCCGAAAACGCTGAATCTGCCGACCTCAAGGTTTCCCCGTTCTCTCCTGAACGCATCGATTGCCTCCGGGCATCCGCCGGCCGCGTCGAGCGCCGGCAGATGCAGGATGACTGTGGCGGTCATTCCGGTGCCCACGTAAGCGGGATTCGCCGTAAGATATCCGAGAACGGCGTCGCGCGCCGGTTTGATGTCCATCGACCGCTCCATGTCGCCGATCGTCTCGAACGCGGACGACATGTCCGGCCCGGGCCCTGTCACAGATATGGAAATATGGTCTTCCTCGTTTATCATGCAGCTCATTCTTCCGCCCGCGCCGCGCAGCAGAAACCTGCCTGCGCCGCCGCTCATGAAACCCGGCGTTATCATGTTCATCTCGAGCAGCAGATGCTTGGAAAAATCGTCGAGATCATCCATAAGGCGAAAATCACATTCCCCCCAGACCGCGCTTTTCCCTACGCCGCCGAGAGCGATGGCCGCCGAATCGTACAATTCCGACTTCGAGCATTTCCCCGGAAAGGGAAACCCTTCTATATTTCTTCTTATACGAACGCTCGAAAGCTGTACCGCGGAACACGCCGCCCCCCGGGCCGGCGCGTCGCGCACCCAAGCCGGTTCGGCGCTCGCGAACGAATCTTCAGTCATTTTTTTTATCCGCACCTCCGACGAGGGGCGCCAGAAGATCTCTCAGGCGCGCCGCGCGCTCATAATCCTCGCTTGAAACGGCTTCGTTCAGTTCCATCCTCAATCTGGCGATATTGCCCCTGGTTTTTTCTTCCGCGGCGATATCCGTTCGGCGGTTCACGTCGCCGGAAACCACTCCGATTTCGCTGAAAGCGTCGGACGCGACCCAATGACTTTCGGCGCCCTGGGTCTTGCGGAGATATATGCCCAACGGAACCCTGAAAGCCTCGTAGCAGCCGGGGCATCCGAGTACGCCCGCCGCGCGGAACGACGCGAAATCCAGACCGCAGGCCGGACAGCGCGCCGGCTCAAATGGCAGTTCCCGTTTTCTGGTCTGGACTTTCCGTATCTTCTTCTGTTTCGGGGCGCTCTCGCCTATCGAGAAGGATATTGTGACGCTCGGCACGAGGGAAGATATAAATCCCATTTTTTCCGCGCATGACCTGCACAGGCTCAAATTCCTCACTTCTTCGTCAATCACCTGTCTTATCAATACCTCAGCTTCGTTCTTGCCGCAATTGTCGCATAACATGACCGACGCTCCCTCAAAACATCGCGAGACTCACGAGAATTTTTTTCAGAAGTTCCGCCCGCATTGTATCCCTTTTATAAGCGGGCAGGCCGAAAAGAGCGCGGCCGTTTTCGTCCTGATTCCTCAGCGCCACTTCCGCCATGAGGCGTTCGCGCGGGGTTACGGCCTCCCTTTCCTGAAGCCTCGCGAGCAGTTTCCGCGCGTCCTGCTCGGATACCGCGTTTCCCACCAGGTCCTCCAAGTGTTCGGCGTATTCGTCACAGTCGGCGAAACGAAGCTGCATTATGCGGATGAATCCGTGACCGCCCCGCTGGCTCTGGATCAAAAAACCCTGTTCGGGTGAAAATCTGCTTCTCAGGACGTAATTTATCTGACTGGGAACGCATCCGAATTTCCGGGCCAGGTCCTTCCGGCTCAAAACCACTTCACTGTCCTCGCTGTCATCGAACAGCGTCACTATATAATCACCTATCACCTTCGTCAGGCTGTTCATCGCCCCAACTCCTCAATCACCGGTATTGTAAGTGATTATAGGGCAAGGTCAAAATAAGTCAAGAGAATTTTCATTCTCTCCCGCCTCTTCGCGGGAAAAACGGTTTGACTTTGTTTTCATGCCCGGCGGCCACGCGCGCGATATTTCCCCCGTGCCGCGCGACGGAGAATAGGGCAAGCAGTATGCCGCAGAAAAAATAAGGCCGCGGCATACCGAACACGGGCATACAAAAAGCGGCGGCGAAAAGCCCCGCCATCGAGGCGAGAGAAACCATGCACGATATCTCGCGCGCCGCGAACCAGACGACTCCGCCCAATATCGCGGCGGAAGGATTGAAAAAATCGAAAAAAGCGATGACCCCGAAGGACGTGGCGACGCCCTTTCCCCCCTTGAATCCTATCCATACGGGAAAGTTGTGCCCGATAACGCTCATGGCGCCGACCGCCGACAACAAAGCCGCGTCGTCGTACCCCATCGCCATGGTGAGCAATATCGCGAGCCCCCCCTTGAACATGTCCGCGATTGCCGTGAAAAGAGCCCATTTTTTGCCCAGCACGCGCGCGACGTTCGTCGCGCCGATGTTTCCGGAACCGAATTCGCGGATATCCTCGCCTTTGAGCAGTCGCACGAGCAAATAGCCTGTGGGACACGAACCTGACAGATATCCCAGAGTCGCCCACGGAACGAAATATTCGAGCGTTTCCGCCATCCCCCGTGCCTCCTCGTCCAAATCCGAAATATTTTTTCAATTTTACCACTATGGGGAACCTCTAAAAATCCTCCATGAGACATAGCGAAAAAGCCATCGTCAAGATGGTATAATGACCGTAATACCGAGCTATCATGCGGAGTGATGTATCTATATCATGAAACAGTACGACCTCTTCGATGACAAGATTGCCTTTGACCGACTTGACAATATAGAGTTAAAATTATGATATTTGTTCCATAGTGTATCTATATATAAGTCAACACTCTCACCTCTTTAATATAGTTTTTTAAAGATATAAAGATATATAATATAAAGCAACTGTCGTAATGCGCGTAATTTTTGACAGTATCCAGTTGAATAGGAGTGAATAATATGTT
>JAIRKI010000074.1 GCA_031260185.1 Synergistaceae bacterium
TGCCATAAAGTTTTTCGCTATTTCCAACACGGTCAGCCCGCTCGCTTTTCGAGCCATAATATCCCCTCCCGGCGTTCTTTGGGAATATTATATACATAATGATTTAGAAATGGAATTACACAGTCAGTCGTCGGGGAAGTCCATGAGTGGCGGGATCGCCCGCTTGACAAAATATACCCGATAGTCGGGCTGGACGCTCTTGCTGTAAAGGTTCACAAGGACAGCCGCATAATGACTATGAACGTCCATATTGCGCTTGGGGTAAATATGTCCGGCCAAAAAGAACTGCCGGGGATGAGGATAGCGGAGACGGAAGGCTCGAAGTTCCGGGCGCAAGTTCTGTCCGAGATATCCGGCCGCGGTGTGCGGGATGTGTTCGTGTTCCGCGTTGACGGGTTGACCGGTTTCCCGCAGGCGATCAAGGGAGTCTTTCCGAACGCGGACCCTACTTGTAAAGATGTGTCGGCGGCGGTTTATCAGTATTTTGGTGTTAATATTTTTTAAGCTAAAATACTATAATCGCGATACCCTTTTCCGATATACTCCCCTCAAAGTGTTATAATCCCTTTTAATTTTATCGTTCTTGGAGACGCGATCCCGAAATATGGATGACGATTTGAAAAATGGGCGCAGCGCGGACGCGCCGAGTGAAAAACGCGAAAAATTGTCCTGTCTCGAAACCGAAAAAACCGGCGTGGACGCGCGGGGTTTCACGCTCGTCGAGGTTTTGATCGCGCTCGCGATCGGCGGCATAATTATGGTTGCGGGCGTCGCTCCCCTTATGTTCACAGTCCGGACGCTCGCGAGCGCCAGGGATGATTTCGCGCGGATGAATACGGAAAGAACCGCCGTAAACAGAATATTTCAGGACGCCCGCGAAATGAACCCGCTCAATTGTGATACGCCCTTTCGCGTCGTGAAATCCGGCGCCTTGGGGGACGACGGTGGATACCTCGCGGTCTGGACTTTGGCCCCGGCGTATTACGATCTTCCCGCGTCGAGCGTCGTGTGGGGCGTGGCGGGCGAGAGCGCGCCGGACGCGGAAACGCGCGCGGGACTGTATCGCTGGGTTGTCCCCGACGGCAAGATGCCGCGATCTCTAGACGTGGCGGCGTTGGATCCGGCCTCGGGGTCGCTCGCGCTTCCTGACGCGCGGAGCGTTTCGTTTTCGGCTATGGATGGCGGGGAATGGTCTGATTCGTATGAGGGCGCTTTCCCGAGGGCGTTGCGCGTGAGACTGAAATACGACGACGGGGAGTCGGTATATGAGGAAATGCTGCCGCGCTTCTGAGAGTGGATTTATTCTGGCGGCGATTTTGCTCGTGACCGCGCTTTTTCTGGGAGCGGCCGTTTCGTTCGCGCTTTTCGCGAGATATGAGGCCGCTCGCGTTTCCGCCGAGGAATTCGCGGCCGTGACGAGAGGGCTCGCCATGTCCGCGCTGAGAGAGGCGACTGACGCGATCGCCCTTGACGACGGGCCCGGCGATTCCGGGGTCGAGCGTATTTATTCCGGGAAACCCGTCGAATTGGATTTTTCGGATTTCACCGCGCGAATTACCATAGAACCCCTCGACGGCCGCATTCCGATAAACGATTTGTTGCTGCCGGACGGAGTGACCATAAAGAACGAATACGCCTATCCCTTCGCGCTGGCGATGGAGGCGCTGGGTATGGAGCGTCTCGCTCCGGTCATCCTCGACTTCATCGACGCCGACGCCACCGCCCGCGCCGGAGGCAGGGAGTCGGGCGATTTTCCGAACCGGCGTTTGAGCGACTTGAGCGAACTTTTGAGGTTGCCGGAAATTTCGGGCGGCGTTCTGTATTCGAACGGGACCGAACCGGCGCTGGAAGATTTTTTCACCGTCCGGGGGGATGCGGGGATCAATATAAACACGGCGCCCGGCCGGGTGATAGCCATATTGGATCCCGGCCTGGGCGCGGACACGGCGGCGCGGATCGTCGAATCGAGGGCGGAGAACGCGATAAACGGCCCGGATGACCTCTTGAAAATACCGGGAATTTCGAATACCGTGATTACCAGGCTCAAAAACGTGATAAACTATAAAAGCGTTTATTTTCGCGTTCACATTGAGGTCGTCGGGCGTAACCGCGGGCGTAATTTCGAAATCACCGTGAGGAGAGAACAAGACGGCTGCTCGGTGATAAATTGGAGAGAGTGATCCGGTCACAATGAAAAAAAAGAAGCGCTCGTACAAATTTTTGACGGACGGTTTCGGCGCGGCGAAGAATTCTTCTTTTGGGAAATCCGTTCTTTTGCGGTCGTTCGGGAACATTTCCGCTTACGAATTTTCGTTTCCATTTCAGGGTATGACGAAAATCAGGGAAGCGCTGAAAATCAAGTTCAAGTCGTTATTGGGAGACGGCGCCGCTAACGTCTCGCTGATTCCCTTCCCGACGAAAATCGAAAAAAAATCCGTATCGGGTTGCGTATTCGTGATCCGAAACGACGAAAAAACGGACGAAGCGGCGGATGCGGCTGCCTCGGCGAATTGCTCCGTTTGGCCCAAGCCCCTGGTTTTCGCCTGCGAAGCCGCGCCCGATGGCCTCTTGGTCTGTTCCGGCGAGCATGACATAACGAGCGTCTGGTTCAAAAATTGGACGCCGGTTTTTTACCGCGTATCGCCTTCGGGCTCCACGACGCCGGAGGAGGAAAAACAGAACGTTTTGGAATATATAGAGCGCTCGGGGGAGCGTGTGAACAAGACGCAGCTCGTCGATTTAAAAGATTACTCCGACGATGAGCTGCGCGCTCTCGGGGCGCTCACGATGTCCGCCTGCCCGATGTATGAACGGCTCGATCTTTCCGAAACCGGCGCGAGCCGTCAGGAGACGCGCGAAAAAATCATATCGCGTCTCTCCCTGGCGGGGAGAGCGGCTCTCGCCGCCGGCCTGATATGTCTTGCCCTCATGATGGGCGTCTATTTAAAACAGTCCCGCGTCGCCGGAGATACGTTGAACCACGCCGGTGATATTTACGAGACGTCATTCGGCGAACCTTCAGCGCAGCCCGTGATCTCCGCGGCGCGGAAACTCTCGGGCGCGGGGGAAAACGGGCCCGGGTATTCCCTTTTGTCGCTCGTGAGCGATATATCGAACGCGTGGAAAAAACTCGGCGACGAGCCCGGGCTCACCATAGAGTCTCTGAAATACGGGCCTGAAGCGTCCGACATACTCGGCACGGCCAAAAACAACGAATCTATACAGCGTTTCCGGTCGTTTATCGAGGAAACAGGCGGTTCTCCCCGAACTGACAACATCCAGACGGTGATCGGCGGGGACCTCCGCTTCAGCATGAATATAAGGAGGAATGGGGAATGACGATGATAAATACGCGCGAAGCGTTTGACGATCGCGACTTTCGCAACGTTTTCATCACGTGCGCGTGCGCGCTCGCCGTCTGGGGAATGGTGTTCGCCTTCGCGGCGGCGTCTTCGTCGCTGAACCGTCGGGTCGCGGACGAAATATCGTCCTCCGACGAGGTTCTGGACTATGCCATGCGCTACAGGGCGCTTCCCAGAACGGACGCGAACAGGAGGGCCGCCCCGGAAGAACCGCTGGGCGTCGTCTCTCGGATAGTCGACGTGTTGAAGCTCAGGGACAGGACGCAAAGGTTGCAGTCGAGTTCATCCGGAGTCTTTATACAACTGGAGCGCGTATTCGGCGGCGAATTGCTGGATTTTCTGGTGTCGCTGGAAAACGGCGGACTCGACGTGCGCGCGGCCGAAATCAGGGCCCTGCCCTCGTCCGGCACCCGCCTTCTGAGCGTGTCCCTGACGGCTGAACCGGCGAGATGAAAATAATTAAATGCCTCGTCTGCCTGATATTCTTCGTCGCGGCTTTCGCGGCGGGTTGTTTTATATTCGCTCCGCGGGACGAGGCGGGAAAACTCGCGCTCGCGTACGCGCGTCTCGCCGCGTCGCGGCAGGGCTATTACGCCACGTACGAAGATTTTTCTGGGAGCGGGATTTTCAATCCCTCGTACAGGATAACGGGGCTTGACGTCGAAGGCCCGGCGGCAAAAATTACGTTCAGCGACGCGCGGGCGACGATTTATCCGCTGTCGTCGCTCGTGTCGCGTAGCGCCCGGATGCGCCTTCAATTCGGGGAAACCGGTGTTTTGCTCATGACCAACAACTCTTTGAGCCTCAAATCGGGAACGATGGATATATCGGCGAAGGAAAACCTCGTCTCCGTCACGAACGCCCTCGTGGAAGGCGACGTCCGGCTCTCCGGAGATATCGCGTTCGACATCGGCGCTCGCGCGATAACCGAGAGCACGGCCACGATCCGGGTTCCGCCCCTCGTCGACGCGGCGCTTGGCGCGCGGGCCGCCGCGCCTTACGTCGAACAAATATCGCGGGGCGAATGGAGAATCAAGAAAAATGCGCGGTGACGACTTCAAAACCACTTTGAAATACGCGGTGTGCGCGGGCGCCGTGGGTCTCGCGGCGGCGTACGTCCTCTGCGAGTTCTCGAAACCCTTTATCACCGCCCAAACCGCCGCGGTTCAGGAGTCGTTGGCCCTCGCGGCGTCGCAAAGGCTGCCGGGTATTTTTCACGCGCGTTCGTCCGCGCCGCCGGGCGGCGACAGGACGGCGGGCGCGTTCTCTCCCTTCGGCGTGCCCGAGGACGATCCTGCCGCGCGGGCGGCCGCGAAGGCCGAAACGCCCGTGGAATCCGAAAACATCGCGGAATTGTCGCTCGCCGGCACGATTCCGGACATAGGCGCGTGGCTGGAGGCGAAAGACGGGGTGACGTTCGTTCCCAGGGGCGAATCGCTCAAAGGCTACAAACTGGAACATGTCGAGCGCGACCGCGCGGTTTTGTCGCGCGACGGGAAAGATTTTCCGTTATTCCTAACTTTTTGGATGCCGCCCGAGAAACGGGCGCGCGCGTCCGCGGCGTCCGCCGGCGCTTACCGGCCTCCATCGCGGAGAGCGCCTGTGCCTTCCCGTCGCGCGGGAAACGCGGCCGAGTTCGGCATCAAACCCGCCGACCCGAACGGCGCGGACGGAATCGTAGCCAGGGAGACTCTCAACGCGTTATTGTTGAATCCGTTGGATGAACTCAAAAATATGCGGCTCGTCCCGGCCGGCAACGGCATGATGATAGAGGGAATGAACGCGAGGAGCCTGTTTTCCAGGCTGGGAATGAAACCAAACGACGTGATCACCAACGTGAACGGAATAGGAATCAACGACGTGGGCAATGTTGCCAACGTGATAAGCTCCATGCTCAGCGGAACGCGTTTCGATTTTCAGATAGAGCGCGGGGGAGATTCGTTAAAGCTTGGATACGCCGTGGAATGAAAATTAAGAAAATAAGATGAAAATAAACGGTTTCACGATGATAGAGACCTTGATTTCGGTACTGATTCTCGCCATGGTCGTGACGGCCTCGCTCACTCTGGTCACACTCGCCGAAAGAACGCTCGCCGGCGTGAGAGAGAGGGAGCGTCTGCTCGGCGCCGCCTCCGTGATTCAGTTGAAAACGGTCTCGAACCCGCTGAACATATTCGGGACGAGCGGTGATATCGAGTGGGCGATCGAGGAAAAAACGGCCGACCCCGATATTGAAGGCGATATCGCGGCCTCCGCCCTGAATTTTTCGGGGGAAGAAATCATTCGCGGTTTTGAATCGACGGAAAACCGGACGCGAAAATGGACTGAGCTGACGGTAAAAAGAAACGATAAAAGCGTCGTGCTTTTTCCGCCGCCGCCCGCCGCCCGAACCGCGTCTGGCGACCAAAGATAAAGTTATGTTTTTTCCGCGGGTTTTTGCCGCAAAGAGCGTACCTTAGCGCTACCGCCGAAACTCAACCGGAAAGAAGCTTGGAATTGCCTGAAACACCTACTGTATTAGCAGATGTCTTGGGGCACCAGATCTTCGGTAAAGTCGGCGTCTTTACGCACAATGGTCGCGCGTTTTATTGAAATCGACATAGCGCAAGGAATCAATATTCCGCGCCAAACCGGCCCGAGCCGCAAACTCGACGTCACAGGCTGACGGATACCGAACCCGCGATCACGAGCGCTATTCCGGCGCTTTGAACGCGCGTGAGATGTTCCTTGAGGAATATTCGCGACAGCATCACGGTCATGAACGGGCTTGAGGCGGTTATCGGCGTTACCACCGAAACGGGGAACCGCACTATGCAAACGCCGAACAATACCCCGCTCAGGGCGATTCCCACCACGCCGCTCGCCAGGAAATATATCCATGCCGACACGGGCAGTTTCGCGAGGTTTTTTATCGACGAAGGGAACCATCGACGCTGTATCGCGCGCATACCCCAGGCCATGAAGAAAAAAACGGCCGCGCGCATAAAATAACTTTCGGTCGGGTTCCACCCGCCTTTATCCATCAGCAGCTTCAGGATGGGTATGTTTATCCCGGAGCACAGCGCGGAAACTGAGGCGAACAATATTCCCTTCCGCGTGTCGGCTCTCCTTTTGAGCATTTCCCCGAAATCCTCGACGACGAAGCCGGTTTTTATCTTTTTCCGGCGCGACGCGTCCATTTGTATTATGACTATCCCCAGGACTATAAAGACGGTGCCGCACCACACGAGAGGCTTGACGCGCTCGTGAAGCGCGAAGACGGACACCAAGGCCGCGATCAGCGGATAGGAAGAGCTGATCGACACGGCGAGCGACGCGCCGATTTTATTTATCGATACGGCGAAGAACAGATCGCCCATCATACTTGACAGCGCCACGCTCACGAGAAGCCCGGCGAAAAGTTTCGGCGTCATGAACGGCATTTTGCCGGGCTGCGTCGCCAGCATGAGCGCGGCCATCGTCAAAAAAAAGGATATCGAGCGCACGGCCGGTATTTCGTTCGGCGTGCCGTATTTCAAACCTTCTTTCTGCAGGATGGGGGAGACTGCCCACATAAAAGCCACCAGAAGGGATGCGAGGAAACCCCATAAAGGCATTTTACCGGCCTTCGAATATCGCCTTTCGCAAAACCATTACCGAGTCCCCATTCCTGCGCGTATTTTCACGGCGCGTACCATAACCGAGCGATTATTCTAACGCAAATTTTCGCGCCCGTGAACAGGAGTTTTATGGCGAATTTGTACGTTGTTTTTCGCGGCAGGATGTTCTAAAATATGCAATATCGGGGTGTTTCCGCTATGCGTGTTTATCTTGATAACTGCTGTTACAATCGCCCGTTCGATGATTTATCGCAAGACCGGGTTTATCTTGAAGCCGAAGCGGTGATGGCAGTTGGTGCGGCGTACTTCCTGCGGCAATTCTCCGCGGGACAGGGCGACTATACCCGCGAACGCGAAAAACTGATCGAGGGAATCGCGTTCGACAATATAGTGAATAATGTCCGAGAGCTTGACCGCGAAATCGCGAAGGCTTGACGCTTTTCCGCCCGCTTCTCATTGCCTTTTTTCGCGGTTTCGCGTTCGGTGTCTCAACGGCGCGGACGAACCAGACGAACCAATTGCCGCAAAATATTCCGGTCCTTTTTGCGGCAATGAGCCGGTCTTCAATACAACAGCCAATCGAGCGCGTTGATCCGCTTGATGCCGTTGTGTGAAGCGTTGGGCGTAAAATCCATCGTCAGCAAAAATTTTGGGTTATGGTCACGGATCGCGTTCAGGGGAGCGAGTTCTTTTTCCAAAATCGTCATACCGTCTTTACGGGCATTTCCCTCAACAGTGTACGCGATTTGATAGTATTTCTCGCTATCCTCCCCGATGGCGATGAAATCCACCTCAGCCGCGCCGATTTTGCCCACGCGAACCTCATAACCTCTTCGCAGCAACTCCAGATACACAATGTTCTCGAGAATATGCCCGGCATCCGCGTGCTTACTTCCAAGTAGACAATAGCGCAGGCCGATATCCGCTATGTAGTATTTCGCCCCGGTGACGAGATATTGCTTGCCCTTCACGTCGTACCTGGCCGCTTTGTACAAGATGAAGCTCTCGGTAAGAGCTTCGAGATAATTGTCGACAGTATGGACGGAAATTTTTCTTCCGGCGGACTTCATGGCATTGGCGATATTCGTGGCGGACGTGAGATTTCCGATATTGTCGAAGAGAAAACGGATTACGTTGTCCAGTTGATTCACGTCAGCGATTTTTTTCCGCGCCACGATATCTTTCAATATGATGGAATCATAGACGCCCCCCAAATAAGCGCGGATATCGTGACGGGCGGTCAATTCCAAAGCATAGGGGAACGAACTGTTTTCGAGATAATCGCGATACTTCGAGGCGAGGTCGGAACGCCCGCCCGACGCGGAGATATATTCCCTGAAAGACAAAGGCAACATCTTGATCTCCACATACCGGCCGGACAGCAGCGTCGCCAGTTCGCCCGACAGGATATAGGCGTTGGAACCGGTGATATAAACATCGCAATTTTTTCGGATGAACAGCCCGTCCACAGCCTTTTGAAATTCCGGCACCGTCTGAACCTCGTCGATCAGGATGTAGTTCATGCGGCCTTCCAGCAGGCGCTCTTTGATGTATTCGTAGAGTCTAAGATAGGTTTGCAGCTCGTGGTAGTCGGGATTCTCCAGATTGAGCCGGATTATTTGCCCCTCTTCGACTCCGGTTTCCATCAAATGAGCAGCGAAGAGATCCAAGAGCGTTGACTTGCCGCACCTGCGAATCCCAGTCACGACTTTGATCAATTGTTTGTCCCGGAAGCGCGCGAGCTGTTCCATATATTGGGGACGCGCTATCAAGCCGCTCATCTGTTCTCCTCCTTTTATGCGTTGCGCTGCATAGATTAGC
This sequence comes from Synergistaceae bacterium, assembly GCA_031260185.1. Classification (GTDB taxonomy): domain Bacteria; phylum Synergistota; class Synergistia; order Synergistales; family Synergistaceae; genus JAIRKI01. Next base: position 8,783 of record JAIRKI010000074.1, read on the forward strand.
ATAAAAAGAACTTTTTGCGCATCGCGATTCACAAATATCATAAGACCAAGTTTATCTCGAACCGACAGATCATTCGCCTTCAATTGCGCGATATGTTATTATAATTATAGGACATTTTGCTCCTGTAACGATTAGCGGCGTATCCTTTCATGGGAGCCGCCTCCCGCGTCAACCCTCATAATAACGACCGGATATATATCGATAAACGATACTACTACGACACCCGCGAATTCATCATGTCCCTCGCATCCGCCTTTCGGAGACGGCATTGAGCGGTCTTTGATGTTGCGCTGTTGCGCTGAAACATCAAACTAAATTAAAGCCGCAAATAAATATAACTTCCGACCGGCGAAAAAATTCTTTCGTTCGTTGTCGTTTGTCGTTTTTTTTTGTGAAATTTTTCGGTTTCATTTTGTCGTGGAAATCGAAGCGGCCTCGTATGTTTTTGGGCATTTCTTGACATAAGATTTATTATAAGACATTTTTGTTTTTTACATGTTGGACAGCAACATTTCGATAAAGGCTTCGTCGGATATATTCAGCCCCTCGTCGGCGAATTTACGCCGCAACTCATTCAGGAACTCCCCAGTGACATCACTTTTAGCGGCATTCGTCACCGCAGTTGCGACACGCTGTTCTTTTACGACATTCGAACATTCGTACGAAGGATCAAGCGACAAACAATAGGAAATTCTGTTTGGCGGCAAAATTATGCATAGTATTAAATGCGTTCTTTCCCATTACGCCTCGATTAGTGGAAGAAGATGAATGTTCTCTCCACGCTACCATCGGAATTTTCGAGATGTAAAGGCTCACACCCAAATGGTTTGCCTCACAAAAAAAATTAAAATCAGCCAGCCCTGAATCTGGCCTATATCGCAAATTATATCTGTGTAAGATATCTTTCCTCGGAACTGTCGACGATACAAGCGGACCGAAACTGAATACGCCTTCGCAATTTGCCCATATATACTCTTTCGGTCCATACAGAACCCCGGCTCCTTCAGGTCTCTCCGTCGGATGAGGGTACGATCCCTCCAGAAACCAATACGATGTCGCGACGATGCCAATATCGGAATTTTTACCCATTACCGACACACATTCATCAATCATCCATGGAAACATAACGTCGTCTCCATGAAAGATATGAAGATACTCCGTGTCGCACAAATCCATAGCCTTGTTAGTGTTGCCCCAAACGCCAAGATTTTTCTCGTTGCGCACGTAATGCAACCTGGAGTCGTGAAACGCGTCTACCTCTTTTTTCAGGTCATGCGGAGAACAGTCGTCATAGACCACTACTTTTATATCGGTATATGTTTGAGCCAAGGCGCTGGCGATA
>JAIRKI010000072.1 GCA_031260185.1 Synergistaceae bacterium
CAAGTAGGAATCGTATTAATCCAAAGCGCATTAGCGCATTTCATATTTGCCCAAGATTTTTCAATTGGGTTATAGTCATGCGAATACGTTTGTATTTATTATGTTAATGCACTATAATAGCGTCAACACGCCCCGACTGAGCGCGGCGGCATACCTCAATCGGATTTTCATATATACATTCCCTCGAAGGCGCCCGCGTTGATGTCGGCCACGCTTCTTCTTATTATCAGCTTGCACGGCAGGGTGATTTTCAGCGGTATCCTGTGCAGCTTTTTAACGCGGCTGATTAAAGTCTGAACAGCGACATTGGCCATTTCGATCATTGGTATTTCCACCGTTGTAAGCATGGGTGATACATAGCCCGCGATATCGATATTGTCCATTCCGATAACTGAAATTTGTTCTGGAACTCTTATACCGGCCTCCAGCAATCCGCTCATGACGGCGATGGCGGTGACGTCGGTGGCGCAAAATATCGCGGTGGGAAGGCGTTTCGCCTGTTTGAGAAGCCTCTCGGCTCCTTGAAAGCCGTCTGTGCCGTTCTGCTGGCAATCGACGATCAGGGTCGAGTCCCTTTCCAGTTTGTCATGCGCGGCCATGTCCATGTACGCCTTATAGCGGACTTCGTGTTTCTTTTCGCCGATATAGGCTATTCGCGTGTGTCCGCATGAGATCAAATGCTCGATCGCGGTCCGCGTCGCCGTGTAACCGTCGCAAATAATCTGGTCCCATGCGGCGTTTATCGAGTTGCGCCCCAAATAAACTATATTTTTATATCGGCTTTCGAGAATCCGCGCGACGGCTTCGTTTTCAAATCTCCCCAAAACGACCGCGCCGAGATGCCGCGCGGATTGTACCGCAAACGGCCGCGTTTCCGGCTCCAACACCGAGTAAAACACTTGTACGCTGTATCCCAATGACATCGCTTGCGCCGCGATCGCTCTCGCGGCTCCGGAAAAAAACGGATTATCCCCGATATTTTTTGTACGTCCCAGTACGCAGTCGATCAGCCCGTTTCCGGCCGGCGCTTCCCGAGAACTCTTTTTTCTGAGAGATCGAGCGTTCTGGTTGGGCACATACCCGGTTTCCCTGACAATCTTCCACACCTTTTCGCGCACCTCGCGGCCGGCAAAACTGTCGTCGGGAGAATTGAGTATCCGTGATACGGTGGAACTGTGCACGTTCGCGAGCGCGGCTATTTCTTTCAACGTCAAATCAAATTCACCCCGCGGTTATTATATGACGGCCCGCGCAAATTATAATTGGAAACATAGCAAACGTTTGCGTGATTTGAACTTGTTTTTTCTCATTGGCATATATACTATTTTTAATGATAGTTGTCAATAATCAGGATAATAGGGTGATATTTTGAAACTTCGAGTGGAATCGGTTTTTACCGATTTTTTGATCGTGGGCGGGGGAGCGGCCGGATGCTACGCCGCGCTGAGCTTTTGCGAGCGCTCCGATAAATCCGTGCTGATAGCGGAAAAGGCACACATCAAGCGTAGCGGGTGTCTGGCGGCGGGAGTCAACGCCCTGAACGCCTATATCCTGCCGGGCGGAACCCCGCGGGACTATGTGGATTATGCCCGCCGCGACGCCGGGGGCATTGTCAGGGGAGATTTGCTCATTACAATGTCGGAGGGACTCAACCGCGTAACCCGGAAGATGGAGAGGTTAGGGCTTACCATATTGAAAAACCCCGACGGCGGTTATGCCGCCCGAGGGAAACGCAACCTGAAAATAAACGGGGAGAATATCAAGCCGATATTGGCCGGGGCGGTTTCAAAAGAGCCTCGAATTACCGTGCTGAACCGCGTATGCGTGTTCGAGTACATCGTCGGGGATAATCGGATTTACGGAGCGTATGCCGTCGGCATAGACAAGCCGGTATTGTACATTATCTCCGCCAAGGCCGTTCTTTGCGCCACCGGCGGGGCGGCCGGCCTGTATAAGCCGAACAACCCTGGATTTTCACGCCATAAGATGTGGTATCCGCCCTTTAACACCGGCGCGGGGTATGCGATGGGAATCCGCGCGGGCGCGGAAATGACAACGCTTGAAATGCGTTTTATAGCCCTGCGCTGCAAGGATACCATCGCCCCGACGGGAACTTTGGCGCAGGGAGTCGGCGCGAAGCAGATCAACGCTCTGGGCGATGAGTACGAGCAAAAATACGATTTGACCACCTCCGGGCGTCTCCACGGAACCGTCGCCGAGAATTTGGAGGGCAGGGGGCCGTGCTGTCTGCGTACTGTCGGAATATCCCGGCGGCAGGATATAGATTTGCAAAAAGCGTACCTGAACATGGCCCCCGGCCAAACGCTCCGCTGGATTGAGAGCGGAAATACGCCGTCCGCGCGAAACGTGGAAATCGATGGCACGGAACCGTATATCACGGGCGGACACACCGCTTCCGGCTACTGGGTGAACACCGGCCGGGAAACCACCATAAAAGGACTGTTCGCCGCTGGCGACGCCGCGGGAGGCTGTCCGCAGAAGTATGTTACCGGGGCTTTTGCCGAGGGCGAGATTGCGGCTCTTGCCGCGCTTAAATATATGGATGACGGGCAAAAAACCGCGGGCTCTGCCCGCGCCCGCCAGGGAGCAAGCTCCCTGGACCCTTTTAAATTTTTTTCGCGGGGCGCGGAGAGGAGCTCCGCGGGTTTGGGCGAAATCGACCGTCTTGAAGAGGAAATGCAGTCGATTATGGACGAGCACGCCGGAGGAATAAGCCGGCATTACCGTTATTCAGAGGCGTCCTTGAAAACGGCGGACGAAAAAATCCGCGCGCTTTCGGAAAGGGCCGATCTTCTCACCGCCGGAAACACGCGGGAGCTTGTTTATATATTTGAGCTTACGGAACGGTTGCTCCTCTGCCGCGCGCTGATCGCCCACCTCGCCGCGCGGCGCGAGACCCGCTGGCGCGGCTTTGCCGAAAACACGGACTACCCGGACGCGGACGGCGCTTTTCTCAAATATATAAATTCGCGGTTTGAGGATGACGAGTTTCGGATTATATTCCGGGGTTTGGTCGCGGAGGGCGAAGTATATGAGCATTGAAATAAGGCGCGAGGCCTGTATCGGCTGCGGACAGTGCGCCGATGTCTGTCCCGGAAGCCTGATTCTGATCGATTCCGGGGGCAAGGCGGTTATTCCAAACCCCGAACGCTGCTGGGGATGCGCCTCTTGCCTCAAAGAATGTCCAGCGCTCGCGATAGAATTTTTCTTGGGCGAAGATATGGGAGGCATGGGCGGAAGAATGAGAGTCCGGCGTGAAAATTCACTGCTTCACTGGGATATAACGAAGCCGGACGGCAGTCTTGAAACAATAACCATCGACAGCCGCGATTCCGGCATGTATTGAGGGGAGGCGCCATGCCGCAAACTCATCTGGATAAGCTGGAAGCAGAGGCCATTTATATATTCCGCGAGGTTGCCGCCGAGTGCGAGCGCCCGGTGATGCTCTATTCCATCGGCAAGGACAGCTCGATGATGCTCCATTTGGCGCTGAAGGCGTTTTATCCCGAGAAGCCGCCTTTTCCTTTTTTACACATCGACACGGGCTGGAAATTCAGGGAGATGATAGAATTCCGCGACAGGCGGGCGAAAGAATTGGGGCTCAATATGCTTGTCTGCCGCAACGAGGCCGCCATAGCCGAGGGAATCAACCCGTTCGACCACGGCTCCGCGTATACCGACATAATGAAAACGCAAGCGCTCAAGGACGCGCTGACCCGATACGGTTTCACCGCCGCGTTCGGCGGCGGGCGGCGCGATGAGGAAAAATCCCGGGCCAAAGAGCGGATATTCTCTTTCCGCAATGAAAATCACGCGTGGGATCCCAAAAATCAGCGCCCCGAGATGTGGAGACTATACAACACGAGAATTAAGAAGGGTGAGAGCATTCGCGTATTTCCGATTTCAAACTGGACGGAGAAAGACGTCTGGCAGTATATCGCGAGAGAGGATATCCCCATAGTGCCGCTGTATTTCGCCAGGGAACGCCCCGTAGTGGAGCGCGACGGCAATATCATCATGGTGGACGATGACCGAATGCGTTTTAAGCCCGGAGAGGTTCCGCGGATAAAAAAAATTCGTTTCCGAACGCTGGGCTGTTATCCGCTCACTGGCGGCGTATTTTCGGAAGCGGACACGATACCCGCCGTCATTGACGAGACGCTTTCGGCCGTCACGAGCGAGCGCACCAGCCGCGTGATCGACGGCGAGGCCGCCGGAAGCATGGAGCGCCGAAAGCGGGAAGGATATTTTTAATGAGCGCCGAAAGCGGATTGCTCAAATTTATTACATGCGGAAGCGTGGACGACGGGAAATCCACGCTTGTCGGGCATATTTTATACGATGCCAAGCTGCTTTACGCCGACCAGGAGCAGGCCCTCGTCTTAGACAGCCAAATCGGCAGCCGGGGCGGCGAGATAGACTACTCCCTGCTTTTGGACGGCCTTGCGGCGGAACGGGAGCAGGGCATTACGATCGACGTCTCCTACCGGTATTTTACGACCGACGCGCGAAGTTTTATAGTGGCGGATACGCCGGGGCACGAGGAATATACCCGCAACATGGCGGTGGGCGCTTCTTTCGCGGATTTGGCCGTGATTTTGGTCGACGCGTCCCGCGGCGTTTTGACGCAGACCCGCCGCCACGCCCGAATCTGCGCTCTGATGGGGATCGAGTATTTCGCGTTTGCCGTGAATAAAATGGACCTTGTGTCGTATGACGAAAAAATTTTTCGGGCGGTTTCAGACGATATAAACGCGCTGGGTAAAGAACTTGAGTTGGAAAACGTCGCGGTGATCCCGGTTTCCGCCACGGAAGGCGATAACGTAACGGAGCTTTCCGAACGTATGTCATGGTATAAAGGCCCGGCTTTGCTTGATTTTTTGGAGACTGTGGACATTGCCGGCGCGTCGCCCGAAATGGGCTTTTACATGCCCGTTCAGCGCGTGTGCCGCCCGAACCGTACTTTCAGGGGGTTCCAGGGTCAGATAGAATCCGGCGGAGTCGGCGTGGGGGATGCGCTTACCGCGCTGCCCGGCGGCGAGACCGCGCTTGTAAAATTGATTTACGCCGGTGACAAAAAGGCGGAAAGCGCTTGTGCCGGCCAGCCCGTGACGATTCAGCTCGACCGCGAGGTTGACGTTTCCAGGGGATGCGTGCTCGCAAAAGACGCAGGGCTGAAAGTCGCAAAATCGTTTTTCGCGGCTCTGCTTTGGATGGATGACCGGAAACTGATTCCGGGCAAGGATTATTGGGCGAAAATCGGAACCAGGCTGATACCTGCTATTGTCGCCGGCATTCGTCACAAGATGGACGTAAACAGCGGGGAATTGCTGCCGGCCGATTCGGCCGGCAAAAACGAGATCGTCGAGTGCGAGATCGCGCTGTCGGAACCTGCCGTGCTGGATGAGTTTGGTCTGCATAAGAACGCGGGGGAGCTTATTCTTATCGACAGGGTGTCCCATGCCACATCGGCCTGCGGAGTGATAAACTCGGTCGGGAAACGGGAAGGGGCGGGGGTTTATCTGCGCGACGGAGAACATAGCCTGCGAGTTTTACTTTTCGACAGTTTTTACTATCATCGGGATATTCACGCCGTACTGCGGCACAGCGCCAATCCGGCCGTATATGAACCCGGAGACGCCCTGCCTCTTGAAGAAGCCGAGTATGTATATCCGAAAGATTTTGACGTTGCCGCGGATTTCGGATTCGCGAACATCCGCGGAGGCATTTTTACCGGGTTCGGGGATAGAGAGCTCAGGTATGTCCTGTTGGACGCGAACGGGCTCGATTCGGAAGTAAATCGGCCGCGAGATTTTACAAAATATCGGAGAATTGGAATTTGGGAGGTTGAATAATTTGAAAAAAGTTGTAAACTCCAATAAAATACGTCATTTGAAAGGAAGTGCGGATATGTCACACGCGCGTGCGGCTCTTTTTATAATTGACGGATTCGAGGAAACCGAGGCTCTTTGCACCGTAGATATCCTGCGGCGCGCCGAGATAGATGTCGCCACGGTCTCGCTCGGCGACGGCGAAAAAATCACGGGGCGCAGCAAAATCACCATCCTCGCGGACGCGCTGTTCGGGGAGATAAAGGACAAAGAGTTCGACATGCTGATAATACCGGGAGGCACGATAGCCTACGCGGAGCACGAAGGATTGCTGAAACTGGTCAAAAAACATCACGACGAGGGTCGCAAACTTGCCGCCATATGCGCCGCGCCGGCCGTGTTCGGCAAACTCGGCCTGCTTGCCGGCAAACGGGCCCTGATATACCCCGGAATGGAGAGCATGCTCGAAGGGGCTTTGCCGAGCGGCGAAACAGTCGAGACCGACGGCAATATCACCACGTCCAAAGGCCCCGGAACCACCGTCTGCTTCGCGCTGAGACTGGTCGAGATACTCGCCGGCAAAGAAACGGCCGAAACCGTCGCGGAGCGGTTCATCGCGCAACGCCTCGACCGCTGATTTTCGGTTGCCGCGCCTCTGAAAAAACGGCGGGCGGGCAAATTTTTCTCAATTTCCGCCCACGTCCGCCGCGCTCGCGTCAAACGCTAGATGTTGTCGCTGGGACCGGGCGGGTTCAGTCTGCCGTCAAGCCCTATCGCGGGCGATATCCCGGTGTCGTTGGTGTTGCCGCTGAGCGTGCGACTGCTACCAAGATAGCCGAGGAAACCATCCTGATAGGCTATTCCGTTCCCGTTATTGACCGCCGTGCAACTGTAATATTAGGAGGTGATCTAATTCTTGGTACCATTATAATATAGGGAATCTCTAAAAATCCTTTTTCAGACAGATTTCAGTATTACGAATCCAGTATTTATCAGAGCGGCATATCGCAAAAACGGGATTTTTAGAGATTCCCTATAGTGTATGTTTTGTCAAAGCGCTATAATGGAACAATCCTGCGCCCGTCGATTACTCGGCGATGGCGAAAGCGGTCAGGGCCTTTTCGAGCGACGGCCAGTCCCTGTGGGATGCGCAATCCTCGCGCAGGCGCGCGGCGCCTCGAACGCCTTTCAGCATTCCGGACAAAAGTTTTCGCGCCATTACCGCAGCGAACCTCTCGCCCTCATTCTTTACGGCTTCACGTACCGTTTCGGCGAGCAAGTTTATCTGTTCCGGCGGGGACATGTTCAAATATTTTTCTTCCGTCGGGAACCCGAGCGAGGAAAGCGTTTTCGGGATCAAAAAAACGTCCCTCATCGCTCCGCGCGCGGCCAACACGGATACGCAGCCGCCGTCGAGATACGCTTTGGCGTCATCGGGCGCGTAAAAATCGCCGCTCGCCGATATCATGCCCGGAAATTTCGCGGCCATCGCCGTCACGGCGTCTTTGTCCGCCGCGCCCTCGTACCTTTGCGACGGCGTGCGCCCGTGGACGATGATCAGGCCGGCGCCGGCTTCTATGAGCGCGGAGACGAAATCCCCTGTGGAGAGCGGATGGTGTCCGGGCTCCGTCTTTCTGATTTTTGCCCAGACGGGCAGCCCGAAACGCTTCAGGCCGGCGACCATCCGGCACGATTCGGCGGGGGCGTGGAGCAGCGACGCGCCCCCGCTTTTTCTCGTTACTTTAGGCATCGGGCAGGCCATATTTATCTCTATCGCGTCGAAACGCCCCATCACGAGGGCGGCCTCGGCGCCGCGCGTCATCACTTCCGCGTCGGGGCCGAATATCTGAAGCACTGTGGGGACGCCGCAACGGCCGCCGATCATGCGCGCGGTCTTCGCGTTATTGCGCGACAATCCGGCGGCGCTTATCATCTCGGTATGGACCAGCGCGGCACCCAAGCGCGCGTGCAGGGATCGGTAGGTCTCGGTCGTGACTCCCGCGATGGGCGCGAGCCATATGGGGCTCGCCGCGGCGACGCCGCCGATATCGCGCCCGCGTTCTTTCCCCATCCCCCTAGCCCGCACGCCCGAAACGAGTTTTGTTGCGTCCGTATATTATCCTGAGACCTTCGAGCGTGAGCCAGCGGTCGACCGCGCCGATGGTCGCGGACTGCGAGGCGAGCACTTCGGCGTGGCCTCCGGTAGCGACGACCGGGGCTTTCGCGCCGAGTTCCGCGAGTATCCTTCTCACCAGTTCGTCCACCAATCCCGTGTAGCCGAAAACTATGCCCGACTGTATGGCGTTTACGGTGTTCCTGCCTATGGCGCGCGGGGGCGTTTCGAGAGCGACCTGCGGCAATTTCGCTGTGCGCGAGAAAAGCGTCTTGACGCTCGTCTGAAGCCCCGGCGCTATCGCCCCCCCGATGTAAGCGCCTTCCGCCGAGACGACGTCTATGTTTATCGCCGTTCCCAAATCGACCGCAACCACGGGGCGTCCGTATTTTTCGGCGGCTCCGGCGGCGTTCGCCAGACGGTCGGCTCCCACCTCGCCCGGAAAATCCATGTCGATTCGGATGCCCAAATCCAGCTTGTCGGACACCACCACCGGAGAAAGCGAAAAATATTCCTCGATGGCCGCGAGCCAAACGTGTTCGAGGCTCGGCACCACGCAGCAGAGGATCGCCCCGTCTATCGCGCCCTTCGGCACGCCCTTCGAGGACAGCAGATTTTCGAGAAGCAAGCCGGCCTCGTCGGGAGTGCGTTCCGACGACATGAAATTCGCGTAAAGCGCCGCGCTGCCCGTTTCGGAAAAAACTCCCACCGACGTGCTCGTGTTTCCGATATCCAGCACCAACAACATGTCATTCCCAAACCGCGGGTTTTTGCCCGCGGCTTGAATATCCTCCCTTTTTTTATAAATTATACAGCGCGAAAAGCAACATATTGAAGCCAAGCGCGGCGGCGGCACTCGCGTTGGAAAAACCGCACGCGCGGGCGAACAGGAATATGGCTGACGCCGCGCCAGAGAACATGAGCGGCGGTGAAAAATCCGTGCTCCACGGGATGAGCCGCGTCATGTTGTCGGAGAACCTTTCCCACGCCAGAAACGCCGATTCCGCCCACATGGCGGCGTACCGGCCCGCGTCCGCTCCGGCCAGAGACGGCACGGCCAGCAGCGACGCCGCGGGGAGCAATATGCTGAAAACGGGGACGGCGAAAAAATTTATCACCGCTCCGGCGAGCGGAACCGCGCCGAAAGTCCACGCCGATTGCACGGACGTTATCAGCCAGACGGCCGGGCTCGCGGCGAGCCACTTCGCCGAAGGCCCGACGCCGAGCGATTGAACGGAGGCGAGCGTCAGCACCGAGAGCACCGACAACCGCCAGCCCATGTCCCAGAACAGCCGGGGATTATACGCCAGCATGAGGGCCGCCGCCGCGCTGACCCCGTTAAACGCGCCGCTCCGCTGTCCCGACGCGCGCCCGATGATGGCCGTCTGTATCATCAACGCGGCCCTCACGGAACTTGGGGCGGCGCCCGAGAGCAGCGCGTAAAACCACATGACGGCGCTCGCGATGAAAAACCTGAACGGCAAGCGCCGCGTCACGGCCATGCATATCGCGGCGACGATGCCGACGTGAAGGCCGGAGACCACCAACAGATGCGACGTTCCGGCGTTTCTGTGAAAATTGTTCAGCTCGTCGTCGCGTTCCCCCACCCACGCGGCGGCGATATAACCGGCGGTGAGCCGCGGCAGGCGGTTTTTTATCCTTTTCGCGAGCGCGTCCCTCCGGAACGCGATCCCCTCGCTTCGGCCAACGACCTCAAACCGGTTAGCGTCCACGGCGGCGGATGTTCCTTTAGCTTTCCAGTATTTGAATTCGTCAAACTCACGGTTCGCCCCGCTCCGTTTGAAAGGTTCGAGACGCCCCGAAAAACGGACTATATCTCCGGGCGACGCTCCGCCGCCGTATCTCACGACGAAACGCCGGACGCCCGTCCGCACGACCGCTATCCTCCGCCATCCCCATTTCCGCTCGGAGATGACCACGCCAGTCGCGTCCACCTTTCCCGGCGGAATTTCGGCTTGCGATATGCCGCGGTAAATGGCGGACATACCCGCGAGCGAGAACGCCAACAACGCCGCAACCACGGGCAGCGAGGATTTCGGCGGCCGTTCCGTCCCGATGAAAAACCATCCGGCGGCCGCTGTCACGGATAGAACGGCCGCGGCCCAAAAAGGGAAACCCACGTCTTCCGCGAGAAAGACGGCGAGCGAAAAATTTATCAGCAACGCGAAAGCCGGAGCCCTCCCAAGAGGAGAAGAGCGGGGAATACCCGCGGCGTTTTCGAGCCCCATCATCGGTTTCCGGTTTTTACGAGCGCTTTGACGGCCTCAAAGCGTTTTACCCCTATGCCTCCGACGTTGCGAAGGTCTTCTATATCCCCGAACGGGCCGTTTTCATCCCTGTAGGCGACTATCGCCTGCGAGAGTTTCGGGCCTATGCCGGGCAGCGTTGCCAGTAGGGAGGCGTCGGCGGTGTTGATGTCGATTTTTTGCGCGCCCTCTTCGGAGTTCGCGCCGCCCGGATAGGAGACGGCCGGCGCCGATGATTTGACGGCAGCGGCCGGCTTTCGCGTTTGCGGCGCGGCCCGTGGCGTCTGCGCCACGGTTTTTGCGCCGTCGTCACGCGATATGATCGGGGGCACCGCGATATGAGCTTCGTCCCTGAGTTTCGCCGCCAGATTGACCGCGTCCCTGTCGGCGAGACGAGTGAAGCCGCCCGCCAGCCTTATCGCGTCGTCAACCCTGCCGCCCGGCTCTATTTCGTACACGCCCGGACGAAGCACCTCTCCGGTGACGTAGACCGCCCATATCTCCGGCTCGGGCGCGGCCAACGCCGATTCGTCGGTTTGGGAAACGGCCGAGACGGGAATTATCTCTTCTCTGGAGGCGAACGCGCCGCGAAACAACGCCGTTACGCAGAACACGGACGCTATGCAGATTAATCCCGCTATCATGAAAAGCCATTTCTTGACGTTGTCGCTGATGTACATCATACCAGTTCTCCTTCCAGGCACCACGGGCCGGAACCGATGACGCGGGCCGCGCGGAAGGCGCCCGCCATTTCGAGCGGAGCCCTCACGAGCACCACCTTGTCCGTCGCCGTCCTACCCTGAAGAAGTCCCTCGCCCTTTGGCGAGGGTTCGTCCAGGAGCACTTCGTATGTGCGTCCCACCATCGAGGCGTTGATTTTCCGCGATATCTCTGTTTGAACGCCGTTCAATTTCACGAGCCGGCGCGCTCTTTCGGCCGGCGGCACCTGGTCGGCGCGGCTCGCTGCAGGCGTGCCCTCCCTCGGGGAATACGCGGCGGTATGGGCGAGGTCGAAGCGCAGTTCCTCGAAAAGCGCGACCGACTCCTCGAAATCTTCCTCGGTTTCGCCCGGAAATCCTACTATCAAGTCGGTTGTGATGGACGACTCAGGCAGGGCGGCCCTTATCCGGCGGACGAGCGAGACGTATTCGTCCTTCGTGTAGCGCCTGTTCATCTCGCGCAGAACCCTGTCGCTGCCGGCCTGCACCGGGAGATTGATCGAGGGGCATATGTTGGGCCTGTCCCGCATCACGTCCAGTATGTCGTCGGTGAAATCCGACGGGTGCGACGTCGCGAAACGGACGCGCCTCAGACCGTCGATGGACGAGACGCCGTCGAGCAGCGAGGCGAAACGCCCGCGCCCGCCGCCGTCAAAATCCTTGCCGTAAGCGTCCACGTTCTGCCCAAGCAGCGTGATCTCGGCCGCGCCGTTTCGGACGAGCGCGCGGGCTTCTCCGATGACGTCTTCGGGAGCGCGCGAGGCGAAACGCCCCCTGACGTAAGGCACTATGCAGTAGGCGCAAAATTGGTCGCACCCGTTCGCGACGGTGACATACGCCTTGTGCGGGTTGCCGCGGCTTTTTGGCGCGCATGAGATGGAGCCGGCGACATCCGTCCCGGAACCCGCGATGAATTTCTCTCCCGTTTCGAGCGCCCTGTCCATCGCGTCCGGCACAAGGCCGATGTGAGCGGGCCCCGCCGTCACGGCTATCCATGGAAATTTGCGCGCCATGGCGCTTCCGACGCGGGCCGCCATGCATCCGAGGAACGCCAGGCACGGACGGCGGGATTTTTTCCACTTTTTTCCGAATTTTCCCATTTCGCTCGCGGCTTTCTGTTCGGCCCTCTCCCTCACGCTGCAGGTGAAAAAGACCACGAAGTCCGCGCCGTTCTCGTCATCGGCTTCCCGCCACCCGCGCGACAGCAGTTCGCCGCGCAGTTTGTCGCCGTCGTGGACGTTCATCTGACAGCCTATCACTCTTATGGAAAAATTTTTTTCGATCAACGCGTTTCTCTCCTGTCACGAGGCTTCGGATGTGATAGTATCATATAAAGACTACGCGCATAAAGGGGAGTTATACATGTGTTATCGCTTATTTTGCCTCGCGGTTTTATTTTTCGCGGTTTCATCGGCGGCGGACGGCGGCGTTTTGACGCTTCCCGAAATAGAGGGCTGGCGATGCGGAGATATCGTCTCCGCGCGGTTGGAGGCGTTCGGGAAAGATTACGGATACTTCGAGAGAAGGGTTTACAGGACTCGTGAAGGCCTGTCGTTCGAGGCGGTTCTCACCTGCGGCGCTGGGCCGAAATTCTTCAATCAGCCGCCTGCCGGCGTGTCGGGCCGCGACGGTGAAACCTCATACGAAATAATTTCGGTGAACGGATACAAGACCTCGCTCGAATACGACCCGACTCTGGGCCTAGCCGTGTCGATGAACGCCTTCGACGAAAAATATACGCTAACCCTGGAATGCGGCCCGTTCGAGACGAGCGGGGACCTGATCGGGCGCGCCGAAACGCTGATGGCCGAAATGGAAAAAACGGCGTGCCGAACGCCCACTGACCGACCGGGCGCGGACTGCTTTTTACGATGAGTCGCGCGCGTGTGATAGGATAAGCGAGGAGCGAACCACAGTGATCAGAGCGGCGGGGTCCGCGTCCGGCTTGACGTTATCGGAGATCGCGTCCGCGGGCATCCCAAATAACGGGCGCGCGATGCGCGCCCCTACGATTTCGACAATTGCCTAAGACACCTGTTATATCAGCAGGTGTTCTGAAAAATTCGCGGTTAAACGGCGTAATCTATTGAAACGCAAGGGCCGAAAGATTTGGCTGTCAAAAAAATTTTTTGCGAAATGAGCGTGTCTGAATTCGAAATTTTTTTCACGGATATAGACAATCAGCGGAAAATAAGATATATTGTCAAGACACCTGCTGATATAACAGGTGTTTTAGGCAAGTTGACGAAAGTGGTGTGAACCGTGTTGAAACGCAAGAACTGGTTATCGTGGATAACAGTGTTGGTGCTGGGGATGTTTATGGCAATGAGCGGCGGCTGTGGTGACGGAGGAGAAAATCATGGAGCCGACCCCGTGCCGGAAGGCAATTGGACGGATGTCGGCAATTACGACACAACATGGAAGGTATGAAATTTCAACCGCGAAAGAATTAGCCGGGCTGGCGAAACTCGTCAACGACGGCAATACCTTTGAGGGCGAAACCATCAGCGTTACCGGGAATACCGACCTTGGCGCCCATTACTGGACACCGATTAGTAATCATCTTTTTGCATATCTCTTTCGAGGCATATTCGATGGTCGGTAGAAGAAATACACGGCGCGGCGATGATTGGCTTTGTTGGTGCTAAAGAGAGCCTTGCGGCTCTCTTTCTTGTCGGACTTATGTCGCCGTCAGCTGCTTGTTGTGCCGTTCTGTCCGCCCGCGCCTAGAAATTGACCACAGTCTGGAAGCGGACGACTATGTCCTCGTCATAGTAGTTGCCTGAACCGTTACCATTTGTTCCGCCATTAGCGTTGCCGAAGTCGATGTAATCGGCCGCCAGTTCGAAGTGTACCGCCGGGTTGAGCTGATAGCCGATGCCCAGACCAAAATCCTGGGCGTCGGCTATATTATCGACGTCGTAACTGGCGCGATAGTAGCGAACCCACGAATCCCACCGCGACTCGCCCCACTTTTGGGCCGCTCTGACGCCAATCACTTGCGTCGCGCTGCTGTCATCACCATAGGGCCGGTTCGACAGGATATCATTGCCGATACTGTCATAAGGATCTTTCCAGAGGCGGAAGAGGTTGTCGATCTGCGCGTATTCAATTTGCAGGTCGGTGAACCGCAACAGATCCTGATCGGCCGTCAGTATGCCCTTCCACGCGCTGAAATTGTCGCTGACCGTGGCAGTTTCACGATCCTGATAGTAGTAAACTCCCTTCATCTCCACCGAGGGGATGATATTGAGCTTGGCGTACACGCCCAGATCAAGTTCCGTCAGGTCAGCGTCCAAGCCGGCGCTATCAAACGACTGGTCGCTCCATGTATAGTACGCCATCAGGCCCGCCTGGAGCTTCTCGTTGAAAGTGAAGTCGGCCAAACCGGCGACGAGGAGCGACTCATACGCATAGTCATACTTAGGCGTCGAACCAAACGGCTTTGCGTCGTCGTTGACACGGCCTAATACGAATTGCAGATTTGCGAGTCCCCAATCCTTCGAGAAGCGGAACTGCTGCGCCCTAACTTTGCCGACAAACACGTCGTCGTCAGCCACCAATCCCAGAGCGTCTTCCCAGTTGTACTCGAAGCGGCCCGCGTCCAAGGTAATGTCGTAGCCGAGCTTCGTGGTGATGTAGTAGAACTCCCACACAAACGCGGGGTCGTTGTCGGAGTGCCCGCCGATGGTGCCTTTACCGATACGCGCGTGGAAGCTGGTGGTGTCGTTTATCCTCTTGTCCAGGAAGATGCGGTACTTGTCAATGTCGAAATCGGTTTTACCGTCAAGTCCGCTGAAACTCCCCTGATCATCGACATCGCCGTAGTCGCCGTTTTGGCCGAACTTCGCGTTGAACTCGAACACGCCGGAGAGTTTCCAGCCGCCGAGGTCGGATTCGAGAACGCCAAGCCTGCCGTCGAAGGTGTCAACCTTTACGCCGAGAGCCGCCAGTTCGTCGGAGAACTCGACCACCAAACGGCGCATCATCTCCACGTCGGCCTTGCTCGCCTTGTCGAGATCGACGTACGACAGGCTGCGCGCGAGGATGGACGC
>JAIRKI010000116.1 GCA_031260185.1 Synergistaceae bacterium
GAAAGGAACAACGCAGATGACATGACATTGATTTATGCGAATATTGGGTAAGGGGGTGACATTTTCACTGGCCCAAATCGCACCAAAAACGCGACATTTTCACTGGCCCTTGACAGAAAAAATTCGGAGATGCTACGGGACAGGTATAAAATTTCAGATATCAAGCCTCTGAGAAAATGTCCTCTTTAGTCCCAAAGACATCCTGCGCGGGATTGTGTCAAATCGCCGGATATCTTGCTCCTTTAAGCATGGCAACAGCATTTACTTTTTATCAGAAACGAACTTCACCAATATGTCCTGGTTGAGAGCGGCTTTAAACATTTCGTCAATAAAGCGAGACCGCGGAGCAGTGGCAATCGCTTACGAATACCGCGTTATATCCGCCACTCTGCCGCACAGGGTTTCCAGTTCCCGCTTCCGCGTCGTGAAGACCAATATCGCCTTGCCGCGTTTCGCCAATTCCGCGATCATGGCGTATATTTCCGATTTCGCGGACTCGTCCGCGCCGCGCGACGGCTCGTCGAATATCACCGTGTCGACGTCTTTGAACATGAGATCGGCGGGCGAACGTCCGCCGTAAGCCTCGGACGGCGCGAATATCTCAGACGCCGCCAAGGTCTTTTCCGCCGAATCTGAGCGTTTGCCGAAGCCAAACACGCCCGCGAAGAGGGATTCTTTTCCCGTATTGATCGGCGCGTGCCCGACCCTCGCGTAGGCGGTCTTTTTTCGCACGCTGACGTAAAGCGCGGAACAGCGCAGTTTTCTCTCTTCCCGCGAAAGCCCTACGCGATGTCTCACGTCCACTCCGGGGGGAGACATTCGCACGGGAAACCCGAATACGCTGAAGTCCCCGCTCACCCTGGGGTCGGCGCCGAACAGGGCCCTTACGTCGGTCTTTGTCCGTCCGTCCGAGATGTCCGCTCCGGCTATCTCGCCGCCGCGAAACGACAGCCCGAGAGACGGGACTTCGCGCGCGATTTCCCCAAGGGACGCCTTGATTCGCGGAATTTCGGCGGCCGGTTCCCCGATCAGCGTCACGAGTTCGCCCGGATCGATCGCTGACGCCTCGACCGTCGAAAATTTCCCGCCGTTCCTGAGCACCGTGACGCGATCGCACACGGAAAGAAGAAATTCCGGGTCGTGCGAGACGACGATCGGCGCGACGCCCTTGTCCTTGAGTATCCGCAGGATGCCGCGCAGTTTTTCCGCGCCCGCGCGGTTCAGCCCTTCCTCGGCCTCGTCGAATATCGCCACGCGTTTCCCCGCTAGCACTGCCCTCGCTATTTCGACCAATGTCACGTCGCTCTCCGTCAGAGAACCGATCCGGGCTCCGGGCGGGATGTTTTCCAGGCCGATTTCGCTCAGGAACGCCGCCGCAACCTCGTTGACGCGCCGTTCGTTTACGACGCCGAACATGGATCGCGGTTCGCGCCCCAGCATAATGGTCTGCGCGACAGTCATTCCGGCTATGGCTTGGCTCTCCTGACAGACTATGCCTATTCCGGCGGCATGGGCTGCGGTGACATCTCCCGTCTTCAACGCGGCGCCGTCCAGCCGCGCGCTCCCCAAGTCGGGGGCCGTGATTCCCGCCAGTATATGCGCTATCGTGGATTTCCCGGAGCCGTTAGCGCCGGCGAGCCCGTGAATTTCGCCTTTCTCGGCCTCAAAATCGACGCCGGCGAGCGCCTTCATTCCCCTGAAGGATTTGCCGATGCCGCGCATTTCGAGAAAATTCATCCGTATTTTCACTCCTGCCGAAAAACGCCGTTTTAACGTTCCCCGCACTTCGCCTCCACTTATTTGAATTTACCAGATATCAATCGCGGCATGGATTAATTCTCTTTTGCCAACAATTCGCACAATTTATCGAATTGGCTGCGGGTATATCGCAATGCGGGAGGCGCAAGCTCGCATATTGGTTTATTGTTTTCTTGAAAATATTCCATGTATAACTGGCTGAATTTTCTCCGTATTGTTTGGGTTTTGCGTTGCGATGCTTTTGTTTGTAATCATCGGTTTCATTCACGGTCTCGCCATCCGCTGCCCTTGTCTCAAACCACTCGAACCACGTTTCGATATTTCGCTTGGGAATCATAAGCAGAACTTTGCCGGAGGGGTTTCTTGTCTGAAGACCGTCCAACGATTTTATTATACCAAACAAATGTACTATACGATGCCGTTGTATGTTTTCGTTGCCTGGTATAAATAAGTAATGTTTTATATACAAAAGTACCATTGCCCCAATATTTTGCGAACAATATAAGCGTGAAATCAACCATTTGACGAGAGCGGAAAACAACGCACGTCCTCCGGCGAAACCTCGCGAACCAATGCCGCTGACGGCCGTTGTCATTCTCAATTCCATACGTCTCGGCCTTAGTTTGTATCAGCGTTTCAGGCGGTATCAACTTGGAGTGTCGTTGGAATTACCCTACCCGATAACCCTCGGGCTGTACAGCCACACCGCGGACGCCTCGGTGACGCCGAATCTGATGCCCATTCCGTTCATGTTGAACACGAAACTCGTTCCGCTCCGGTCTGAAATTTTTCTTACATCCGATATTTCGACTCCGGGGAAGAAACCGGAGGCCTGAAGGCGTTTCCGCAGATCATGCTGCGCCGTGACCCGCGCTATTACGCCGTTCGAGCCGTTCGGCAGCAGACACATCGGCGACGGCAGCTCATGCGCGGAGTCGAGCGTGTCGAACAGACGGCGAAGCCATTCCTCTTTTTTTCGCTCCGCCTGTATCAGCACGTCCGTGAAAGCGGCGAGGCGCGTTTCGGTGGCTTCGTCGAGTTCATGCTCCATGACGCACGCCACTTTTTGCGCCCGCTCAACGGAAAAACCGAGTATTCGCACGAAAAAGTCGGTCAGAAAGTCGTGCCGCCGGTAAATGGCGAGGGCTTTCTCGCGTCCGGCCGCCGTCAGTATAACGTCCCCGTACCGTTCGTGTTCGAGCAGGCCGTCGTTTTTCAGTTTTTTCAGGGCGACCGTTATCGTGGCCTTCGTAACACCCAGGTTTTTCGCCATTCGCGTGACTGTCGCCACGTCCCCCGACATTTCTATCTCCAGTATCGCTTCGAGATAATCCTCAATCCGCGAAGTCAGTTCGAGTTCGGTCCTTTCGCCGGCGTCGTCAGTCATTCGAAAATCACCTCCACGTATTCGGACGTCGCGC
This sequence comes from Synergistaceae bacterium, assembly GCA_031260185.1. Lineage (GTDB taxonomy): Bacteria > Synergistota > Synergistia > Synergistales > Synergistaceae > JAIRKI01. The sequence goes on from JAIRKI010000116.1 coordinate 3,180, forward strand.
AGGCGAGCATCGCGGGATAAAGCGGGCGGAAGGACATCAGATCTCCTGTTTTGTACATGACCTTCGCGTCCGTGACGTCGACAATCAGATGATCGCTTGATGCGGTCACTATTTCGGCGTTTTCGTCGAGCGGCGTTATCCTGCCGATATTTACGTCCTGGCGTCCGATAGCCAGGACAGCGCGTTTGCGCAATCCCCTGTCGGTAAAAACCGGTTTTTCCCCGAACGCCTGATAACCCACGTCACCGACGGGCACGCTCGGCTTTTGCCTGCACTCCGCTATTTCCGCCGTTACCGTGAGCGCGTCCCGGGCGAGATACGGAATAACCCTGCCGAAGGCCGTGTCTGTGCCCAATATGACGCCCTCGCATATACGGAGAACGTTCACACCTTCCGGAACGAGTCCGTCCTCGATCATTTTGAGGCAGCATGTCCCCCCGACGCTGACCGCGGGCATTTCGTATCCGGTTATTTCCGATATGACATCGCGGCATTTCACGAGACGGGCCATGTTATCGGGCGTCGGCAATACCCCTGACGCGCAGGCGAAATTGGCGGCGACCCCGCCGATTTTCACCCCTCCATCGAGGTCTTTCAGTTCGCGCGCGGCCTCGGGCAGTTCCGTGGGCCAAAAACCCTCGCGCAGATCGCCCGCGTCGATCATGATCAACACTTCGCGCCTGATTCCGGCTGAAACGCATATGCGGTCGAGTTCCCTTATCGTCTCAATATCCGACTGAAGCGACATTTCAGCCGTAGCGGCCAGTTCCCGCAATTCCGACATCATGGCTATCCTGATCAACTGCCGAGGAAGCGGCGCGCCCGCGTCCCCGATCTTTCGGAGATTGCGGAGTCTGCTGTCGCAAATGCCGCGAAAACCGGCCTTCGCGTAAATCCGCGCCAACATCGGATCGCCCGAGAGCCCCTTGGTGACCCCCCACACATCCATACCCCGCGAGCCGCACAATTCCGCGACGACGCGGGCGTTGCCCAAAATTTTTTCTTTATTCACGATCAACGCCGGATGTCTCATTATTATTTTCCTTCAACGGCTGACGCTGTTTGGCATACCGTCATCCGATATCGATTTTTCCGCTTCCCGAAAATCCATGAGCACCCCCCTCTTGAATTATTATACGCATGATACGCGTAAAAACAACTGAAATCGGCGAAGAACTGTCATAACGTGAAATGCAAAAGTGAGTTCCAGAGTTGTGGCGCCGGGGTGGAAGTTTCTCTTGCAAGAAAATCCAGTTTTTACTTTGCATGATTAAGCGCCATATTCCTACGAAAATAGATT
>JAIRKI010000040.1 GCA_031260185.1 Synergistaceae bacterium
GTGGAAAACCACTTGCGGCGGCTGGAGATTCTTCGCCGCCACAAGGACAAAACAGGCGACAAACGGCATATTTACGGCGCTCTCGCCGGAGCCGTCATGACTGACGCCGTTAAAACCGCAGTTCTCAAAGCGGGCATATACGCTGTCACGCAGACCGGCGACACGGTGAAGATCGACGTGCCGGAGGATTTCGTCCCCAAAACTTGGTAACCGACGGGGGTAAACCCGCGGATTTGCCCCCTACGCAAACCGGGGTTTATAAATTACGAAGCGAAGGAGTGGTGTTATACAGCGATGATAGAGTTGACGAGGTTGAAGGGCGTGAAATTCGCGCTCAATCCGGAACATATAGAGATTGTGGAGGAGACTCCAGACACGGTGATAACGCTTCTCAACGGACATAAATATGTGGTACTGGAGAAGACGCGGGAGATTATATCTTTGATCGAGGCGTTCAGGAGAAATTCCTCGCCGCCTTGGAAATTTGATGATTTGAGTCATGAATGAGGTGAGCGCGCGGTGGATTTAGCGTCGGTAGTCGGTCTTGTCGTGTCTGTGGGAGTGGTTCTCTCGGGTATGATTATGGGAGGCGATTTAGGGGCGTTCTGGGACCCGCCGTCGGTTCTCATAGTTCTGGCGGGCACGCTGGGCGCCGTCATGGCGGCGAACCCGATCGAGAGGTCGAAGAACTTCCCTTCCGTTCTCAAACAAGTGTTCATCTCCAAAAAGATAGACTCGATCAGCCTGATTAAGACCCTCGTCAGTTTTGCCGAAAAGGCCCGCCGCGAGGGGTTGCTCGCGCTCGAGGAAGACGCCTCGCAGCTTGACGACGAATTCATGCGCAAATCCATACAGCTCGTGGTCGACGGAACAGACCCGGAATTGGTCAAATCCATACTCGACACGGAGATAGGCTTTTTGGAGGAGCGGCACTCGAGCAATAAAAACTATCTCGACTCGATAGCGGAGCTGGGCCCCGCTTTCGGGATGCTGGGGACGCTCATCGGCCTCATACAGATGCTCGGCAACCTGAGCGATCCCGACGCGCTCGGCCCCGGTATGGCGGTGGCACTTGTAACGACGTTTTACGGTTCCGTTTTGGCCAACATGGTATCCCTACCCCTGGGCAAGAAGCTGGCGCAGAATTCCAGCGGGGAAATCATGTACAGGTCACTTATGATGGAGGGCATACTTTCGATTCAGGCCGGAGAAAACCCTCGCATCGTGGAGGAAAAACTGAGGGTTTTCCTCCCGCCGAAGGAACGCAAAAAGCTGGACGAAGGCAAGGAGGAGGCGTGATATCATGGCGAGGAAGAAAAAAGCGGAAAGCGGAGGAGGCGGATGCCCCGGATGGATGGCTACTTACGGCGACATGGTGACCCTTATCCTCTGTTTTTTTGTCCTGCTCTACTCGTTTTCCACGATGGACGCAAAAAAATTCGAAGCGGTGGCGGCGTCAATGCAAAGCGCCTTCAGTGTACAGCCGGGAGGAAAGACGATGAGTACCGCGTCGGCCGTGATGGAAGGTTCCCTGCGCGAAAACCAGGGCGACACCGACCGTCCCACCGACTCGGATCAGGTATATAACTCGAACCGCGTTCTCGCGCTGGTTCAGAGAGCCCTCAAGGACGACATGAAGAGCGAGGAGATCACCGTGTCCGTCAACGACAGGGGAGTCGTCGTCGCGATCTCGGAGCAGACGCTGTTCGAGGAAGGCTCGGCGAAATTGCGCCCCGAAGTTCTCAGGATACTCTATAAAATCGGCGGCGTGCTGGAGAAGTTGCCGAACGATATATCGGTGGAAGGGCACACCGACTCCGGCATTCCTGAGCGAAGCGTTTATATCGACAACTGGGGGCTTTCGTCTGCGCGCGCGTCGCGCGTGACGGCTTACCTCGACGAGATAACCGGAATTTCGCAAAACCGCCTGAGGGCGGTGGGAATGGGCGCGTCCGCGCCGATGGTTCCCAATGTGTCCGAGGAAAACATGAAGCTGAACAGGCGGGTCGACATCGTCATCCTGTCCGTGCATCCCGTCCGATGACGGATTATCCGCGTTTTATAATTTCAGGGAGATGGTCTCATGGCGTTGGCTAAAAACACTATTATGATGGTCGTGATCGGGGTGGTTGTCCTGATCGTTGGAATCGGCGGAGGAGTGTTCGTGGGTCTAAAGTATTTCTCCCCGCCCGCCGAAATTAAAGAAGAAGAGACAGAGCCCCAGATACCGACCCCGGGGCCGATGCTTGAGCTTGGGCAGTTCGTCAGCACTATGGCCGATCCCGAGACGCATGTGGTGAGGGTCAAGGTCACGGTGGAACTGTCGGGGCCGAATGTCGTGATGCAACTCGCGGATCCGGGATGGCTCGTGCTGATGAAGGACGAGATACTCAAGACGCTGAAGGATCAGCGCTACGACAACGTTCGCTACGCAGAGGGCATGGAGAAGCTGAAACAGGACCTCAAATCGCGGCTCAACACGATACTGCCGCGGGTGGACGGTAACGCGTCGGTGAACAGGGTGCTTTTTGACGAATTCATGACCCAGTGACGGCTTTTAAGCTTTCAGAGGACTGGTGGGGGGTATTGTAATATGGCGCCGGAGGTAATGAGCCAGAACGAAATAGATTCACTGTTGTCCTCGATAAGCAGTGGAACCGACGATGTGTCAACCTTGCAGGCGCCGGATGAGAAATCCCTGAAGCTCTACAACTTCCGCAGGCCGGATAAGTTCAGCAAAGACCAGCTTCGCGCCATTCAGATGATCCACGAGTCGTTCTGCCGTTCGCTGACCACCTCGCTCTCCACGATGGTACGCTCAATGGTGTCGATGGAAGTGATCGCCGTCGACCAACTTTCCTATGACGAATTCGTACACTCGCTGGTTCAGCCGACCGTCATCGGGGTACTCGAAATGTACCCCTTGAGCGGGAACTCGATACTCGAGATCAACAATCAACTGACGTTCGCCATCATAGACCGACTCCTCGGAGGAAAGGGCGAACCGCTTCGCAAACCGCGCGACCTGACAGATATAGAACAGACCGTTGTCGAGCGCGTCATCGTAAAAATCCTGGAACACCTGGAGGAAAGTTGGAGCACCGTCGTCGATATCAGGTTCCGCTTCGAGGCCCTGGAAAGCAACCCGTTCTTCGTACAGGTCTGCCCCGGAACCGATATGGTGCTTCTCGTGACCATAAAAATACAGGTGAACGACGTGCAGGGAATGATGAATTTCTGCATTCCCTACTTCGTCATAGAACCTCTTGTAGATAAACTCAGCTCTCAACAGTGGTTCTCATCCACGGGCCGCAAGAGCACCGAGGGAGTTCAGGAGGCGCTGATTGGCAAACTTCGGGAAGTCTCGGTTCCTCTCGCCCTTGAGTTGGGACATTCGGTGGTCTCGCTGGGCGATGTCCTGCAAATGCGGGTGGGCGACGTGGTGAGGCTGGACGGCACGGTAAAGGACGATTTGGGGCTGAGAGTGGGCAACAGGGTGAAATTCCGCGGCACTCCGGGACTTCGCCAGAAAAACTACGCCGCGCGCATAACCGAAGTGCTGGGAGACGAAGAACTTCCCGTCGAAGAGGAGGAGTAATAGATGGCCGACGAATTACTGAATCAGGACGAAATGAACGCTCTTTTTTCGGGAGTTCCCGGCGAAGGAAACAGCAAACTCTCGCAGGACGACGCCGCGACTTTGACCGAAGTGGCCGGAATCGTCGCCGCCGCGTCCCGCAACGTGGTGGGAATGCTTGCGGGACGGGATGTTTCCGCCGATGTGGCCGAACAGCTCGAGATACCTCAGAGCGAGATGACCGCCAGAATAGACGGAAACAAGGTTTTCGTCTATTCGATGGTCCTGAGCTGGTTGGATTCGTCTCCCGCGAGGATTCTGTTGAGCGAACGCGGAGCGCTGGCGCTGGCCGATATGATGATGGGAGGCGACGCAGGGGAACTTCCGGCGGAAGCCAATGACCTGTATCTTTCGGCCGCGCAGGAAGGCATGAGCCAGTTGGTCGGCTCCGCCCTCACGAGTTTGAGCGACTTGCTGGCGGGAGCGATGCTGCCGGTCGATTCGTCGGCGTCGGCCCTGCTTGATTTGCAGGGCTGGCTGCCCTTTTCCGATTTGCCCGAGGACACCGTGATATGGGTGGGCAGGGTGAGTGTGAACATCTCCGGGATAGATCCTTTCGTGCTCGATATCTCCCTGCCGATCGACAGCGCCGCGACCCTCGTGGCGAAAATCAGGGAAGCGGCCGCCGCCCCGAAGGAAGGATCCGCGTCCAAATCGGCGCAAGCGCAAACCGCGGCTTCGGGGGGCTCTCAGGCCAATGTCCGGTCATCCCAGGGGTCGCAGACGCACCCTGTCGACGTCAAACCGGTGGAGTTCGCGCAGCTTGGGGGTACGGATTTTGCTGGTTCTCCTGGAAATCTCGATTTAATAGTCGACATACCGGTACGCATTACTGTAGAATTGGGAAGAACGAGAAAAACCATAGGCGAAGTGCTGGCGTTAGGGCCGGGTTCGGTGGTAGAATTGAACAAGATGGCGGGGGAATCGGTGGATGTATTGGTGAACGGTAAGTTGATAGCGAGAGGCGAGGTCGTCGTGATAGGCGAGAGTTTTGGGATAAGAGTCACCGAAGTTGTGAGCAGGGCTGAAAGAATACGCTCCATGGGAGTTTAATCTTATTTCAAGTCAGTGTTATCCAATATCCAAGGAGGTTTGAACAACATGGGAACAAAAGTCTTGATCGTGGATGACGCGGCTTTCATGCGAATGATGCTTCGCGATATCCTTGAAAAAAACGGTTTTGAGGTTATAGGGGAAGCCGACAACGGGAAAACGGCCATTCAGATGTACGCCGACCGGAAGCCGGACGTGGTTACAATGGATATCACGATGCCCGAGATGGACGGAATAGCCGCCGTGAAGGAGATCAAAGCCGCCGACCCCGAGGCGAGAATAGTGATGGTCAGCGCGATGGGGCAGCAGACAATGGTCATGGAGGCCATCAGATCGGGAGCGGCGGATTTCATCGTCAAGCCTTTCCATCCGGACAGAGTTTTGGAGGCGCTTGGCAAAGCCCTTTCCTGATACGCGCCCGCGGGACAATGTCGATGTTACGGCGTGACATGCGCAAAAGAGCGGCCGGGTCAATCCTCATGGGAATCTCGACGCTCTTTTTTTTGGTGGGAGCGGCACATTCCGCGGCGGCGGAGACCATGGATTTCAACGCCGCGTTTTCCGGATTCGCGAAAAAAATCATCGCGGCGCTTCTGTTGTTTGGCGCGTTGGCTTACTTTGCTTTTAAATTTTTGCCTGGACGCCTGGGTTCGATGTCGCGGGGCCATATCAAGATAATAGGCGCGGTGAATCTGGGACGCGACATGATGTACATCGCGCGTCTGGGCCCCGAAGTGGTGGCGTTCCTGTGCGGACGAACTGGCTCCGTCATCCTGGGCAGGTGGTCCGCCGAGGAATGGGACGATTACGAGGCCGCGCGAATTCCCCCCGAAAATAAACCGGAGGAAAAAAACCGGTGAGGCATATATCACGCAAACCACAAAATCAAAACCTTGGGGCTCTGCCCCAAACCCCGCCGGGGAACCGGTTCCCCGGACCCCTTTTTATAAATTTTTCTTTCACCCGAAAGATGAAAGAAAAATTTATAAGAGGGTGCAGGGAACTTGTTCCCTGCCGGGTTCGGGCAGAGCCCGAGGTTTTGATTTTGTGGTTTTGCGTGATATGCGTCATTTTGATTTTGCCGCGGGCCGTGTTTGGGGCGGTGCTCGCGCCGAGTCTGCCCGATTTGCCGCTTCCGGCGTTGAGCGTCGCCGTGGGAGCGGCCGAGGGGCCGGGGGATGTCGTAGTCTCTCTTCAGATAGTGGCGCTCATCACGATATTGAGCATGGCGCCGGCCATATTGCTGATGGTCACGAGTTTCACCAGAATTCTGGTGGTGCTGAGTTTCGTGCGGAGCGCGATGGGCGTGCAGCAGACTCCGCCGAGCCAGGTGATCTCGTCGCTCGCTCTCTTCCTCACGGTATTCACCATGACGCCTGTATGGAGCGATATTTACGAGAACGCGATCATGCCTTACGTGCGGGAGGAACTTCCGGCGACGGACGCGTTCAATCGGGCCGTGACGCCGATTCGCCGATTTATGCTCGCCCAGGTGAAGGAAAAGGAACTGTCGCTGATGGTGCGCCTGTCGGGCGATCCCCAGCCGGCGAACCAGGACGGGGTGAGGACGACGGTACTGATACCCGCGTATGTTTTGAGCGAACTCAAGACGTCTTTTCAAATGGGAGTGGTCATATACATCCCATTCATAGTCATCGACATGATAGTGGCCTGTATTCTAATGAGCATGGGCATGATGATGCTGCCGCCGGCGATGATCTCGCTTCCGTTCAAGATATTGATTTTCGTGATGGCCGACGGCTGGAGCCTGCTCATCGCGAGTGTCGTCACCAGCTTCAGGATGTAGGAGGTACGGCATGGAGACACTGACGATAGGGGACGCGTTCATCAGCGCGATATGGACGATGACCTTCGCGTCCATGCCGGTGTTGCTGATATCGATGTGCGTCGGGCTGCTCGTGGGCATATTTCAGACCGCGACCTCGATTCAGGAACAGACGCTCGCCTTCATCCCAAAAATGTTCGCGATAATAATCTCCCTTCTGTTGTTCGGGTCATGGATGTCCAAGATGGTCGGAGGGCTGACCATAAGGCTCTTCACGGATATGTACAAGTATGTCGGCTGACGGCGCGTAAGGACAAAACGGCAATGCTGCCCTTCCTGACGGGAAACGCCTATGTGAGCCTCATGGTCATGCACTTCATGGTGAGCGTCAGGATGCTGGGGCTGATAATGTCGGCGTCCGTGTTCATGCTCCCTTCCGTTCCCAATACAGTCAAATTCTGGCTGGCGATCGCCCTGTCGATAGTGATTATCCCCGCTTCCGGGGCGTCGATCACCGGAATCGCGATGACCAGCGTCCCGCTGATGATTCTGATGGCGGCGAGGGAATTTTTGATCGGCATGGTGATCGGTTTTGCCTCCAGCGTGCCGCTTTACGCGCTTCAGACATCGGGCGACATCGACGGGACGCTGATGGGGCTCAACATGATGAATATATTCGACCCGACGTCGCAGACGCAGGTCTCAGTCCTCGCCCAGATGAAATATATGCTGGCGATTTGGTTTTATCTTCATTGGGACGGCCATATCCTGCTCGTCCGGGCTCTGGCCGAGAGCCTTAAATTCATGCCGGTCGGAGTGCCGCTGGGGGGAGGTTTCGAGGGCATACCGCTCGTCGATTGGGCGCAAAAAATATTCGTCCTCGCCATGACGATAAGCCTGCCTATTTTCGGCTCGACCATCCTGGCCGATGTGGGGCTCGGTTTCGTCGCGCGCACGGTGCCCCAGTTGAACGTGTTCGTTTTGGGCATTCCGCTCAAGATCGCCATAGGGATGTTCGTGCTCCTCACGGTGCTGCCCGGGGCGGTGGATGTATTTCACCGGGAGATAGAGAGCGCCGTTTCATGGGCGCTCGAAAACGCGCTTTTCCTGCGATGAACGCGCCGTTTCGCTTCGATCTCCAGTTTTTCGGGGAGGAACGGACGGAATCCGCCACTCCCAAAAAGAGAAGCAAGACGCGGGAAGAGGGAAAAGTCGCCAAAAGCCAGGATTTGTCGGCCTCCGTCGTCATAATCGTAGGTCTTTTGACCATCAATTCGCTGGGAGACAGAATATGGGACGACCTCATCACGCTCTTCCGCGAGGAGGCGAGGTACATCGCGTCGCCGTCGATGTCGGGCGACGGGTGGTGGGTTCGCCCCGCGTTTCTGGCCGGGAAATCGCTGCTCTTCGGATGGCTTCCGCTCGGGCTTCTCTGCACTGTTTTCGCCGTGGCGATTCTCGTCTATCAGGTGGGTTTCGTGATAACGACGAAACCGTTAGCCATCAATCTGGGCCACTTCAACCCGATCAGCGGTCTGAAGAGAATTTTTTCGCTGCGGACCCTGTTCGAACTCGCGAAAGGTATGCTGAAGGCGTCGTTGCTGCTCGGGGTGCTCTATCTCGCGCTGCGGAACGAACGCGATCTGATGCTGTCGATCATCAGTTTCTCCCTTGATGACGGCGTCATGATCATCATGGGCAAGGTATGGGACCTCGCCATGAGAATGGCCGTGTTTCTTTTAATCATCGCCATCGCGGACTACGCGTATCAGAAATGGGAGTTCGAGAAATCCATAAAAATGAGCAAACATGAGATAAAGGAAGAATTCAAGCAATCGGAGGGAGACCCCCTGATCAAGAGGAGAATACGCCAGAAACAGAGGGAACTGGCGCGGAGCAGGATGATGTCGGACGTGCCGAAAGCCGACGTGGTTGTCACGAACCCGACGCATATCGCCATCGCCATACAGTACGACCAGCAGACGATGAGCGCTCCCGTTATCGTGGCGAAAGGAACGGATTTCATCGCCCGGAAAATAAAGGAAATAGCGGCCGAACACGATATTCCGATCGTGGAAAACAAACCCCTCGCGAGAGCTCTGATGAAGCAGGTGGAAATTGGAGAAAGCATACCGGAGGAACTTTACCTCGCCGTCGCGGAAGTGCTGGCGTTCGTATACCGCCTCAAAAAATCGGCCTGACGGCGTCAACGGGAATGTTGTTATCGACGACTACTCTCATTTACTAGACCGACCTCCTCGGGAATTAATTTCTGTTTTCGAAGTTGATGATCCCACAAATAAGCGACATGCGCATGGCAAAACGCTTTCGGTGATTGCGATACTTGTTTGCCGTGATTTTGAAGACCTTGATTTTAGCGTTGATATTCTCAATCAGAATGCGCTCGCGCGAAATGCGGTGGTTTTCACTCTTTTCT
>JAIRKI010000139.1 GCA_031260185.1 Synergistaceae bacterium
GAAGAAAGGAACAACGCAGATGACATGACATTGATTTATGCGAATATTGGGTAAGGGGGTGACATTTTCACTGGCCCAAATCGCACCAAAAACGCGACATTTTCACTGGCCCTTGACAAGTGCTATAATATATGGTAGCCCCGTTTGTCAAGATAACCGGGCGGCAGGTTATCTGCCTGCTGTACTGTAACCGTAGGTTTTTGCCCGCGGATTCGGGATTTGTTTCAACATTTTGAAACGCGCGCCAGGGCTCCAATTTTCGGGTTCCGGCGTTTTTGCGCGCGCGGCATGGGCGATGAAAATAAAAACGGGCATGTTATATAATCATTGCCATTGGGAGAAATTGCCCGTGGCCGCGAATGTGAGCGGGGCCGGGGCGTTGAGGACAAACGTGGACTGCCGCTTTTCATAGAGCGCGTCGTCAATATGAGGGATAAAACGCCAGGACCACTGGCCGACGGAGTGCCGCCGGAAATCATCGTCGGACATTCGGCGTTGTCCCCGGACGCCGTGAAAGCCTTGATGAACTGAAAGCAGCTTGAAGATAATTCACCGGTTTGGAGCGTTGTATATGCGGACACCCCGCGAGGTACTGAAAAATATTTTTGGTTACGACTCCTTCAGACGCGGGCAGGAGGAGATAGTAAACGAGATACTTTCCGGGCGCGACGTTCTGGGCGTGATGCCGACCGGCGCGGGGAAATCGGTTTGCTATCAGATACCGGCCATTCTGTCCGACGGCGTCTCGATAGTCATTTCTCCGTTGATATCTCTGATGAAGGATCAGGTCGACGCGCTCAGGTCGAGCGGGGTGAACGCCGCTGCCATAAACAGCGCGATGGGCCGGGACGACGCGCGGTCGGCGCTGCGGTCCGCCTTAGCCGGAAAAACCCCGCTGCTCTACATAGCGCCCGAGAGACTGGGCGGGGACGCCGGGGAGGAATTCAGGGAATTTCTGTCGTCCGCCGACGTCTCACTTGTCGTGGTCGACGAGGCGCACTGCGTTTCCCAATGGGGACACGATTTCAGGAAGTCTTACCTCGCGATAGCCCCGGCGATCGGTTCGCTTCCATGGCGTCCCGCGGTCGCGGCTTTCACGGCTACCGCGACCGAAGAGGTCAGGACCGACATAATAAGACAGCTCGCGCTTGACTCCCCTTTTGTGCTCACCACCGGTTTCGACCGCGAAAACCTGTTCTTCCAGGTGGAACACCCGGACGACAAGATGTCATACCTCCTCGCCTACGCGAAAAAATTTCCCGATATGCCGGGGATCGTATATTGCTCGACGCGCAAAAAGACCGAGTCCGTATGCCGGGAACTCGCCGCCGGCGGCGTCAGGGCGGTGCGGTATCACGCGGGCCTCGACGACTCCGAGAGGCTGAAAAATCAGGAGGATTTCATATACGACCGGGCCACTGTAATGGTGGCGACCAACGCGTTCGGCATGGGCATAGACAAATCCAACGTGAGATACGTCATACATTACAACATGCCGGGGAGCGTCGACAGCTATTATCAGGAAGCCGGGCGCGCGGGCCGCGACGGCTCGCCGTCGGACTGCATTCTGCTGTACGGCGATGAGGACAAGTCGACCGTCACGTACCTCATCACGCGGGGCGAGGATAAAAACACAATGGAAACGGCGTTCCGCAAACTGCGCCTGATGCTCGACTACTGTCACACATCGGGATGTCTCAGGCGCCATATATTGAACTATTTCGGAGAGCGCTCTTCGCGCGGCGAATGCGGTGCCTGCGGGAACTGCCGCTCGGTCATCGAACGTCATGATATCACGGTCGAAGCGCAAAAAATAATGTCGTGCGTGTACCGGGCGGCTGAGAAAACCGGGGGGAGGAAATACGGCGCCCCGGTCATCGCAGACATTCTGCGGGGACACTGTTCCAACGCCTCGAGGATGGAACAGGTGACGCGCTTCGGGCTCGACGCCGTATCCACCTGGGGAATAATGAAAGAGACGGACGCCAGCGAAATCACATACATCATCGATTTTCTGACGGCCGAAGGTTATCTCGCGTCCGACGAGTTCGGCGCGTTGTCGTTCACCGAACGCTCGTTCCCGTTTCTCAAAAACAGGACCAGGCTGTTGATGCGGCGTCACGGGAGGGGACAAAAATCGAAGCCCGAACGCGTTCCCGACGGCGCCGATGCGAAACGCGGTTTTTTCTCGGGCGTGCTTGCCGGCGCATTCCGCAAAACGGCGGGTCCCGAAAAACGGGCCGTTTTTTCCGAAGAACTTTTCGGGACGCTTCGCGGAATGAGGCTGGAGATCGCCGCTTCGGAAGGCGTTCCTCCCTACGCCGTATTCTCGGACAAGACGCTTCAGGAGATGTGCGGGGCACTTCCGTCGGACGAGGGCGAAATGCTGTCCATCTCCGGCGTGGGCAGGATGAAATTTGAAAAGTACGGGCATAAGTTCATGGAAGCCATACGAAAATGGCGTGAAAGATAAAAACGCCGCTGAGTGTGATACGCGTCCGCGATTAAGATTGAACGGAGGGGTTCATTATGAACACGAATAAATTCACGGAAAAATCTCAGGCCGCGCTGCTCCAGGCCCGGGATATCGCCATCGCGCATTCTCATCAGGAGACCGGCGAACTTCACATGGCCCTCGCGCTCGTGAGGCAGGAGGACGGGCTGATACCGCGGGTGCTGGATTGCATGGGCGTCGACCCGTCGGCGCTCGCCGCCTCGCTCGAATCGGAGATGGCCGCGATCCCTCGCGTGACGGGTTCGGGGTATCAGCCGGACAGGGTATTCATATCCGGAAGCCTCGCCAATCTTCTGCTGGAAGCCGAGAACCGCGCGAAAAACATGAAGGACGAATACGTGTCGGTGGAGCATATATTTATCCAGCTCATCGACTCGTCCTCGCCGGCGGTGTCCAAAATATTCAAGACTTACGGCGTGACGGGTGCCAGATTTCTCTCCGCGCTCACTCAGATAAGGGGCAACCAGAGGGTCACGAGCGCCACGCCGGAGGATTCCTACGAGGCGCTCGAAAAATACGGGCGCGACCTCGTCCGGGCGGCCCGGGAGAACAAACTCGATCCGGTCATAGGAAGGGACGAGGAAATAAGGCGAGTCATACGTATACTGAGCCGCAAGACGAAAAACAATCCCGTCCTCATCGGCGAGCCGGGCGTCGGCAAAACGGCCGTCGTCGAAGGCCTCGCCATGCGCATCGTGCGGGGGGATGTCCCGGAAGGATTGAAGGACAGGGTCATCTTCGCGCTGGATATGGGCTCCCTGGTCGCGGGCGCCAAGTACCGCGGCGAGTTCGAGGAGCGTCTGAAGGCGGTGCTGACGGAAATACAGCGCAGCGAAGGCAGGATCATCCTGTTCATCGATGAACTGCACACGATCGTCGGCGCCGGCAAAGCCGAGGGTTCCTTGGACGCCCAGAACATGCTCAAGCCGATGCTGGCGCGAGGCGAACTGCACTGCATAGGCGCCACCACGCTCGACGAATACAGGCTATATATCGAAAAGGACGCGGCACTGGAGCGCCGTTTTCAGCCCGTTCTGGTTGAGCCTCCCGACGTCGAGGACACCGTCTCCATACTTCGCGGCCTCAAGGAGCGCCTTCAGGTTCACCACGGCGTCAAAATTCAGGACAACGCCTTGGTGGCGGCGGCGACTCTCTCGAACAGGTACATCAACGACAGGTTTCTGCCCGACAAGGCGATCGACCTCGTGGACGAGGCCTGCGCCATGGTCCGAACCGATATCGACTCGATGCCGTCGGAGCTGGATTCAGCGGCGAGGCGCGTCATGCGGCTCGAAATAGAGGAAGCGGCCCTCAAAAAAGAGGACGACACCGCGAGCGCCGATCGCCTCGAAGCCCTTCAAAAGGAATTGAGCGATCTGCGCGAGGAGTCGGACGCGCTGAAAGCCCGATACGAGGCCGAAAAGACGTCGATAGCCGCGATTCGGGCGCTCCGCGAGCGAATCGAGCGAACGAAGGCCGACGCGGAAAAAGCGGAGAGGGAATACGACCTCGACAAGGCCGCCGAACTCCGCCACGGCACACTGCCGGGCCTCATGAAGGAACTGCGCGAGGCGGAGGAAAAAGAGGACGCGTCGCGGGAAAGCGGCAAATTGCTGCGCGAGGAGGTCACAGAGGACGAAATAGCCTCGATAGTGTCGAAATGGACCGGTATTCCGGCGACAAAACTAGTGGAGGGAGAGCGCGAAAAACTCCTGAGGCTCGCCGATATCCTGCACGAAAGGGTCATAGGGCAGGACGAGGCGGTGCAACTGGTCTCCGACGCGGTGCTCCGCGCGCGTTCCGGCATAAACGACCCCAAACGCCCCATCGGAAGTTTCATCTTCCTGGGGCCCACCGGCGTCGGCAAAACGGAGCTGGCGCGCGCGTTGGCCGAGGCTCTTTTCGACTCCGAGGAGAACATCATCCGCATAGACATGTCGGAATACATGGAGCGGCACTCGACCTCGCGGATGATCGGCGCCCCTCCGGGATACGTCGGTTACGACGAAGGCGGCCAGCTCACCGAGGCCGTGCGCGTAAAACCGTACTCCGTGGTGCTCTTCGACGAAATCGAGAAGGCCCACTCGGACGTGTTCAATATCCTGCTCCAGATATTGGACGACGGCCGGGTGACCGACAGCCACGGCCGCACGGTCAGTTTCAAGAACACCGTCATAATAATGACCAGCAACATCGGCGCGGATTTTATCGCGAGCGGAATAGAAAGTGACGGAGAAATCGGCGAGGCCGCGCAGAACGCGGTGCGAAACGAGTTAAAATCCCGCTTCAGGCCGGAATTCCTCAACAGGGTGGACGATGTCGTGCTGTTCAAGCCGCTCAAACTCTCGGAAATAGAACGGATAGTGTCGCTCATGATAAAAAACATGGCGCGTCGTCTCGCCGACCGAAAAATTTCCGTGGATGTCACGCCAGGCGCGATGACGGTCATAGCCAAAAGCTCGTACGACCCGGTATACGGCGCGCGCCCGATAAAACGCTACATCCGGAGGAACCTCGAAACCGCCATAGCGAGGGACATAATAAAGAACGCCGTCCCCGACGGAGGGAAAATATGCGTTGAAAACCAGGGCAACGAAATAGTGGTGCATGTTTGAAAAAACAAGACCGGGGGGGGCACATAGTTCCCCCGGCCCCCTATAATTAGAGCGTGTTCATACTAGAGCGTGTTCACGCTAACCACGGCATCAATAATCATTGCAAAATATATAAACCCACAAAACATCACATCCAATTTATCATAGCGCGTGAAGATTTTCCTAAATCTCTTCAGAC
>JAIRKI010000039.1 GCA_031260185.1 Synergistaceae bacterium
CGATTTGAAATATTACAAGTATTTTTTTGAATTTGTACATTTTAACCAGTCCTTTCTTAAATTTGTTTATACTTGATTGTTTTATATCATATCCTGAATTTTGCCAATTGTCAATAGGACTATCCACCTTGAGCTATTGGATATTTCATTATGTTCATCCTTTCACCGGAAATCAGGTTTCATATATTTATATCGTCCGCTTAGAATTTAGTGAAAACGGGTTCTTAAACCGGGGGGCCGGGGGGCTCGCCCCCCGGCGGGTTCGGGCGGAGCCCGAGGCTCTCGATCCGGCCGTCGCGGAAGCGGATCACGCGCGAGGCGTATTCCGCTATGTCGGGTTCGTGGGTGACCAGAATCACGGTGCGCCCTTCGGCGTTTATATCGCGCAGCAGGTTCATCACCTCGAGGCTCGTTTTGGTATCGAGGTTTCCGGTCGGCTCGTCGGCCAGGATTATCGGCGCTTCGCCGACGAGCGCGCGCGCTATCGCCACTCTCTGCTGCTGGCCGCCGGACAGTTGGTTCGGGCGGTGTTTCACGCGGTCGGCGAGCCCTACGCGTTCGAGGGCCTTTCGCGCGCGCTCCCGGCGCTCGCGCGCGCCCACGCCGGCGTAAACCAGCGGCAGGGCCGTGTTGTCGAGCGCGGAGAGCCGCGGCAGCAGGTTGAACACCTGAAATATGAACCCCAGCGTGACGTTGCGGATACGCGCCAGTTCGTCGCGCGACAGTTTCGACACGTCCCGGCCGTTCAGGATATACTTGCCGGACGTAGGCGAATCGAGGCATCCCAGCATGTTCATGGCGGTCGATTTCCCCGAGCCCGACGGCCCCATTATCGCGACGAACCCGCCGCGCTCTATCGAGAAAGAAACCCCGTCGAGAGCGTTCAATTCGCCGTCGCCCGATTTGTAAGTCTTGACGAGGTTACGCGCCTCTATGATCGCGCTCATTGTCCGGCTTCGGGCGCGGCTGCCCCCGTCGAGAAGGCGACGGCGAGTTCCTGTCCTTCCCTCAGTTGCTTCAGCGCCGCGCCGCGCGCTTCGACCCACGTTCTGTCGCTCACGCCCGTCTCGTCGATCTCGACGCTGCCCTTCAGCTCGCCGCCGTCGACCGGCCACACTGCCCGCGACGCGGATTTTCCGTCGTTTGCGGCGCCCGGCCTGCGTCGGGGCATCATCAGCAATCCTCCTCCGCCGGCGGCGTCTTCCCCGTCCTGTCTTTTCGCGGCGGGCATGGCGTCGGCGGGGGGCGTGAAGCGCAGGGCCGCCGCCGGAATCCTCAGCACGCCGTCGCGCTGTTCGGTGATCACGGATATGTTGGCGGTCATGCCGGGCATCAGTTTTTTCTCCCTGTTCTCGATGTCGAGTATCACGACGTAGGTGACCACGTTCGAGACCATCTGCGGCGACAGGCGCTTTTGGGTTACTGTCGCATCGAACGTCTCGCCGGGCCACGAGTCGAATTTGCACGTCGCCTTCTGTCCCTCCGATATCCTGCCTATGTCGGCCTCGTCGATGTTGGCCTCCACTCTCATGCGGGTCAGGTCCCGCGCTATCAAGAAGAGCGTGGGCGCCTGGAGGACCGCCGTCACTGTCTGTCCCACGTCGACGGCGCGGGATATCACCACGCCGTCTATCGGGGAGACTATCTTCGTGTATCCGAGATTGGTCGCCGCCTGGCGCAGTAACTCGTTCGCCTGCGTGACGCGCGCGTTCGCCACCACGAGAGACGCTTTCGCGAGCGCGAGCGACGTCTCGGCGGATTCCAGTTCGCTCCGCGCTATCAGCTTGCGGTTCCACAGTTCCCTGCAGCGTTCGTGGGCGCGCGCCGCCATGTCGAGTTCGGCCCCGGCGCTCGCCACTCCGGCCTCCGCGAGGGTGAGGCTCGCCTTGCTCTCCTCCATCCTCGACGCGAGAACGTCGGGGTCGAGCACCGCCAATAGCTGGCCTTTTTTCACCACGCTGTTGAAGTCGGCGTGAATCTCCTTTATATTGCCCGACACCTGCGTGCCCACCGCGACCGTTTCGACCGCGTTGACCGTGCCGGTGGCGCTTATGGCGGAGGTTATCGTGCCTTTTGTGACCTGTTGGGTGCGGTATACGTAGTTCGGGACCCGGGGGCGCGTTTTCGAGTATCCCCAGTAACCGGCCGCTCCGAGCGCGATCAGGACCAACGCGAGTTTCAGCAGTTTTTTCATGATATTACTTCCTTTCGCCGTTCGTGGGGGCGAATGACATTCGCCCCGGCAGGGCCGGTTTTTTTCATTATATATATTATTTTTTTTCGCCGTCATTTTCCGCGTCGTGACCGAAGTCAATGCCGACGGCTTTTTCGAGGTCGATTATGGCTGTCCGGAGGTTGTGCCGCGCCCTGCTCTCCGAAAGCCGCGCGTCCGCGCAGGAGACTATCGCGTCCGCGACCTCGATCGCGTCGCCGACGCCGGTCTCATAACGCCCCTCGGCGAGTTTCAGGTTTTCCTCGGCGTTCGCCACGGTGAGGCGCGATATTCGGATGCCCTCGCGCGCTTTCGTTATGTTGTTTTTGGCCAGGCTCACCTCGAGCAGTATGGATTGGCGCAATTTTTCGTGGGAGGCGGCGAGCGAATCCATCTGAGCCCTCGCGATATCGACGCCCGCTTTCGCCGCGCCGCCGTCATAGACAGGTATTGACATTTTGAGCTCTATATTCCATTCGTGCCTGAAGCGCTCGGAATCCGACAAGTCGTCGGTTGCGCTGGCGCGCCCGCCCGCGAGTGACACGGTCGGCGACTTCGCGCGGGCTTCGGCCTTGAGCGCCGACCGCCCGGATTCCATCATGAACGCGGACGATTTGCGGTCGGCCCTGTTATCGATCGCCAGCGTCTCGGCCGAATCCAGCGCCCACGAGGCGGGTTGCGGGACGTCGGGCTCCGCGCGCTCTACGTCGAAATCCTCCGAGGGGTCGATTCCCATGGCGTTCGCGAGCGTCGCGCGAGCGTCGCGGACGGCGGCAGACGCTTCGGCGCGCGATAACTGCGCGTTCCCCAGATCGACTTCGGCCTTTGTCACGTCGTACCGGGGTTTGGCCCCGGCGTCGAAAAATCCTTTGGCCTTGTCGAGATGCCGCTCGAAGGCGCGAACCGATTCCTCCCTCTGATGCTCGGTCTCGTAAGCCAAAAGCAGCGCGAGGTACGCGGTTTTGACGTTCGCCCTCACATCAGCGAGGGCGCCGCGCGCGTCCTCGCCGGCCGCGTCCAGCATCGAACGCGAGGCGTCGGCGGAATATTTGCTTCGGTTCGCGTCGTAGAGTTTTATCGATGCCATGAGCCCGGCGGAATATCCCGTGCTTTCGCCCTGGAGTCCGTAATTCCTCGTGGAGTAGACGGAGCCGGATAATTGCATCCTGTCCCCCGCCGCGGCGGAAGCGAGACGTCCCCTCGACGCGGCGACGGCAGCCGCGGCGGCGGCCATGTCCGGGTGCTTTGCCCCGGCCAGCTCAAGACAATCCTCAAGGCTCAACACTGTCCCGGCCGCGCACGGGACGGCGCCTGACATCGACGCGAGAAACGCGAGCATAAACGCTCCGGCGCGAACGGCCGCTGGTATCGAGTTTTTTCGGCGCGTCATTTTTTCACCTCCGCGATAACTCTTTCAGGTGATATATTAAACCAAACAACGGAATATATTTCCAGAGTTTAACGGCGAATCTATAAAATATAATTCTGAAATTAATGACAATGATACAACACCAGCTTTTGTCATGGCGCCTCGGTTCCCGTTAAAATAAGCGCGCGCGGGCCAAAAGAGTGAGATTTTCCGAAGGCGGGTCCTTCCCTTGCGTGTCCGCCCCGGCGCCGACGCGGGATGGTTATTGAGATGAGCGACGATATAAACGAGATAAAATCACGGATCGATATAGTTGACCTGATAGGCGGTTACGTGAAGCTGAAGAGGGCCGGGAAAAATTTTCTCGGCCTGTGTCCCTTTCATTCGGAAAAAACGCCGTCTTTCAACGTCTCCCCCGACAGGCAGACGTTCCATTGTTTCGGATGCGGAAAGGGCGGGGATATTTTTTCCTTCGTGATGGAGACGGAGGGCCTGGGGTTCAGGGAAGCTCTTTCGGCGCTCGCCGAAAGAGCGGGCGTGACGCTCGGTTCTCCGGGGGAGGTCGCCGCCGCCGCGTCGGCGAAAAAAGATATTCGCGGCGCGCTCGAAGCGGCGAGGGATTTTTTCCGCTCATCCCTCGAAGGTCCCGGAGGAGAAGCCGCGCGCGCATATCTCGCTCGCAGGAACATCGCTCCCCAAGACGCGTCGCGATTCTCGCTCGGCTGGTCGCCACCATCCTGGGAC
Source organism: Synergistaceae bacterium (assembly GCA_031260185.1). Lineage (GTDB taxonomy): Bacteria > Synergistota > Synergistia > Synergistales > Synergistaceae > JAIRKI01. Next base: position 4,326 of record JAIRKI010000039.1, read on the forward strand.
GCGCTCTCGAAATATCTCTCATCGAAAGGTTTTGACAATAAAACGGTGATCGGCGCCGGCCTTGCGGCACAGGGCGAACGCGGCGTTTACGACCGTTTTCGCGGAAGGGTGATTTTTCCGGTGAACGACGAAAACGGCCGCGTCATCGCCTTCGGCGGCAGGCTGCTGGACGGCGACGGGGCGAAATACGTGAACAGCCCGGAGGGGCCGCTGTACAACAAACGCAGAACGCTGTATCTCATGGACTGCGCGAAACGCTCCGTAAGGGAACGCAAAAGGGCCATTCTCGTCGAGGGTTACATGGACGCGATAAGGGCGCATATGCGCGGTTTTACCGAGACCGTCGCTTCTCTGGGCACGTCGCTCACCGAAGAACAGGCAGCCCTCATCAAGCGATTCACGGATTTGTGTTACATATCTTACGACGCCGACGGCGCGGGACAATCCGCGTCGATCAGGGGCATGTATCTGCTCGAAAGGCATGGCTTGGACGTAAGGGTGGTGACGCTGCCGAAAAACCTCGACCCGGATGATTTTCTCTCCAGAGAGGACGGCGAGCGCGCGTTCGAGGCCGCGTTGAAAAAAGCCCTCCCCCTGCCGCTCTATCACGCGCATATCAGGAGACGCGACCTCCGCGCGCCGGGCGCGGCGCGCGGCGCGCGCGAGGAGATTTTGTCCGGCCTCGCGTCCCTTCCGCCCCTCGATATCGCCGGGTACATCCCCGGCATAGCCGGGGAATTCGGTATCCTGGAGCACGAACTCCAAAGCGAGATAAGCGCCCGCCGCTCGTTGCGCCCGCTTCACGCGAACCCGAAAAAAAATGAAAATCCCGATGTTTTCGAGGAAGGTATTCGCGGCGTTTCGAGCGTATATATAAATGAAGGGAAAAAACCCCGCGACAAAAAGGGGCTTGATCTCGAGTGCGCTTTCTGCAGCCTGTTGTGGCGCGACGAACGGCTTCGTTCCAAATGGGAGTGCGGAGATATCGTGCCCTACTTCTCCGACGAGGCGGCCTCGGGAATAGCGGCGGCTCTCGTCTCGGGCGACACGCCGGAGGAATTGGAGTCGCGGTGGCGCGCGATGGGAGAAAGGCTGTGTTTCGAGAGGATAGCGCAAGGCGACGCCGTAGCGGCCGCGGCCGGATTGTCGTCCGAGTTCGCCGAAAAAGTTCTGGATGATATCAGGACGCGGGCGGCGCGGCGGCGCTACGAGGAACTGAAACCGCTCGTCATCAGGGGCGAGGCTTCCCCGCAAGAGACGGCCGACTACCTTGAAGCCGCCAAAAAATTGAAATCCGCGGGCGCCGCCCGCACCCGCCAGGGAGCAAACACCCTGGAGCCACGTGAAAATTTTTAATAAAAGGGGTCAAGGGGCTCGCCCCTTGTGGGGTTTGGGGCAAAGCCCCAAGGTTCTGTTGTTTGTGACAAGATGGAGAAAGGGAAACCGAGCATGGGAGAAAACGACGATGTCATGATAAATCTCAACGACGTTATCCGGGACGGAAATATCGAAACGGCTCTCGCGAAACCGTCGAGGGATCTCGACGAATCAGCGGCTTCACCGGACGAACAGGTCACGCCGGAGATAACCGTCGAAGATATAATGGAGTACAGCGAAAGCATCAAGGAACTCTTCAACATGGGCAGGGAAAAGGGGTTCGTCACCTACGGGGAGATAGAGAAGAAGCTGCCCAAGGAGATACTGTCCCCGGAGATACTGGATTATATTTACCTCAATATAATGGAACTCGGCATCGACGTGGTGGACGAGCCCAAGGACAAGGAAGACGCGGAGGAGGAGACGCTGCCGTTCACCGCCGCGAAGGACGATTCCCCGCTGGAAGAGCTTCCCCTGTCGGACCCGGTGAGGATGTATCTCAGGGAGATAGGGAAGATATCCCTGCTGACGGCGAAAGAGGAAGTTGAACTGGCGAAAGGCGTGGAGGCGGGCGACGCCAAAGCCAAGGCGCATCTGGTGGCCGCCAACCTGAGACTTGTCGTGAGCATAGCCAAAAAATACATAGGACGTGGTATGCTCTTTCTCGACCTGATACAGGAGGGCAATCTGGGGCTCATCCGCGCCGTCGAGAAGTTTGACTATCAAAAGGGGTTCAAGTTCAGCACCTACGCGACATGGTGGATTCGCCAGGCCATAACGCGCGCGATCGCGGATCAGGCGCGGACGATAAGGATCCCCGTCCACATGGTCGAGACGATAAACAAGCTGATTCGCGTATCGCGCCAGCTCGTCCAGCGCTTGGGGCGCGAGCCGACGTCAGAGGAAATAGCGGACGAGATGCAGATAGCGTCCGACAGGGTGGAAGAAATACAGCGCATCGCGCAGGAACCCGTGTCGCTCGAAACCCCGATCGGGGAGGAAGAGGACAACCAATTGGGCGATTTTCTGGAGGACAAGGAGATGCCCAATCCCGAGGAAGTGGCGGCAAGCCTCATACTGCGCGAGCAGTTGGAGGAAATGCTGGCCGATTTGAGCGAAAGGGAGAGGGATGTTTTGCGCCTACGTTTCGGGTTGGATGACGGGCACGCCCACACGCTGGAGGATGTCGGAAAGCGTTTCGGTGTCACGAGAGAGAGAATCAGGCAGATAGAGGCGAAGGCGCTGCGGAAATTGCGCTACCCGAGCCGCAGCCGAAGGCTGAAGGATTTTCTCGATTGAGATTTTTCCCTTGCGCGCCGACAGGTTTTTGAAGTGGCGTTCCCGCGTATGATGTTGGTCAAGTGGCGTTGTCGGCGGACGAGACGGCGTTGAAAAGGGGCGTCCCGTCCTACGGATATAGGGGGAAGAAAGACCTCTTTGTCCCGATGAGAGGCCCTGGTGAGGGCCAAAGAAAGGAGTGTTGTCAGTTGAGTGAAATAGTAGGTGTACACGCGCGCGAGATTTTGGATTCGAGAGGCAACCCAACGGTGGAGGCGGAAGTATGGCTGGATACCGGGGTGAGCGAAAGCGCGGCCGTGCCGAGCGGTGCCTCGACCGGTTCTTTCGAGGCGCTGGAGCTGCGCGACGGAGGGGAGCGTTATGGGGGCAAGGGCGTAAAGAACGCCGTCAAGAACGTCAACGACCTGATAGAACCGGAATTGTTGGGTCTCGACCCCACAGAGCAGGCGGGCATAGACGCGCGAATGATAGAACTCGACGGCACGGACAACAAAGGGAAATTTGGAGCGAACGCGATTCTGGCCGTATCGCTCGCGGTCGCGCGCGCGGCGGCTTCGGAGAGCGGGCTTCCGTTGTGGGCGTACCTTGGGGGACTTGGCCCCTATCTGCTTCCGACGCCGCTGATGAACGTGGTGAACGGCGGCGTTCACGCCGACAACAACCTCGATTTTCAGGAGTGTATGCTGGTGCCGAACGGCGCGTCCTCCTTCACCGAGGCGCTGAGGATGGGAACGGAGACCTATCACGCTCTGAAGAAGATATTGAAGAAAAGCGGACATCCGACGGCGGTCGGCGACGAGGGAGGTTTCGCGCCCGATTTCAAGTCGAACGCCGAGGCCTTCCGGTACCTCACCGACGCCATCGCCGAGGCTGGTTACGAACCGGGCAAACAGATAAGCCTCGCGATGGATGTCGCGGCGAGCGAGTTTTACAAAGACGGCAAATACGAGCTGGCCGGAGAGGGACGCAAGCTGTCCGCCGGCGAACTGGCCGACTATTACGCCGATATATGCTCGAAGTATCCGGTAGTGAGCATAGAGGACGGAATGGCTGAGGAGGATTGGGAAGGCTGGGCGCTCCTGACCAAAAAACTGGGCGATAAAATACAGCTCGTGGGGGACGATCTCTTCGTGACGAATCCCGTTCGTTTCGAGCGAGGCATAAAAGAGGGAATCGGCAACGCGGTGCTGGTGAAGCTCAACCAGATAGGCAGCCTCTCGGAGACGCTGAAGGTCATATCGATGGCCAAAGCGGCCGGATACGGCGCGATCATCTCTCACCGCTCCGGCGAGACCGCGGACACGTTCATAGCAGACCTTGCCGTGGCGACGGCCGCCGGGCAGATAAAAACCGGAGCTACCTCGCGCACGGACAGGGTCGCTAAATACAACAGGCTGCTCCGCATAGAGGAAGCCCTGGGCAAAACCGCCAAATACGCCGGAGCGTCCGGCATAAGGGCCGGGAACCGCTGACCGGGCTGGCGCGAGCGGTATGAAAAAAACCGTATCGGCGAAAGAACTGCCCGCCGCGTTGGGGCCGTACAGTCACGCCGTGTGGGCGGGCGAGTTTCTTTACTGCTCGGGGCAGCTGGGGACAGACCCGGCGACCGGAGTTATGGCCGCGGACGTGACCTCGCAAACCGAGCGGGCGATGGAAAATATCAAAGCCCTTCTTTCGTCCCAGGGACTGGAACTGACCGACGTGGTGAAATCCATGGTGTTTCTGACCGACATGGGCAGCTTCAATGCGTTCAACGAAGCATACGGAAAATATTTTCCGTCGGCGCCGCCGGCGCGTTCCTGCGTGGGAGTGACGGCGCTTCCGGCCGGCGCGTTGGTGGAGATCGAAGCGGTGGCTCACAGATAAAAAAGGCGTGCCGTCAAAACCGCGCGGCACGCCATAATACTTTATACCGACAACATCAATTGCCGCAAGATCAAAATCTCGGGCTCCGCCCGAACCCGCCGGGGAATAAATTCCCCGGACCCCTTATTATAAATTATGAAGAGGGTGCAGGGAGCAAGCTCCCTGCTTGGGTTTGGGGAGGAGCCCCGAGATTTTGCCTGTGGTAAATAAGGATAACGCGAATCCTGTATCCATTTGCCGAAATCGTGTTAAAATATTCGCGCGTATAGCGACAGGAGGGATTTTGTTGATTCGATTGTTGGGAGGCGTCATTATCGCGTCGTTACCCGCGGCGGCTTGGGCGGCCGAAGCGGATGCTTCGCCGCAGGGCGGCGTCGTCGGGATGCTGATGCCGATAGGGCTGATGATAGTCATTATGTATTTTCTCATCTACCGTCCGCAGAAGAAAAAGCAGCAGCAGCACGATAAGATGATCGCTTCGATTACAAGGGGCGATACGGTGATCACCGCTGGCGGTTTCTTCGGCAAGGTGCTGGATATTCTGGACGATTCCTATATTTTGGAACTCGACGCGGGCGTGAAAGCCCGTATCCTCAAGGGTTCCGTTCAAAACAAGCGCGATGTCGACGACAAGTCCCGCCCCAAAAAATTGAGGAAGAAGCGGCGCGTTGTCCGCCACGAGGACACGGCGGAACTTGAGAAACCGGCAGAAACGACCGAGGCGCCGCGGGCGTCGCGCGATGAAGGCGTCTCGTTGGAGGAAAATGACGCGCTCTTCGAAGAAGTGAGCGACGATTCCGAAAGCGCGGACGAAATCAAACTCGAGATGTCGGACGATGACGGGAGGAATCCTGCGGATGCCGACACAAAATAAGCCCCTTTTTCCCTCCTCCCGGCGTCCCGACGTCCAAAGACGGGGGACCGCGCTCCTGAAAAAGGATAAAATCCGGCTCGCTGTCATCGCTGTGATACTGCTTGGCGCGATGTTCGCGGTGTTTCCGATAGAGGATCGGGTCAAACTGGGACTCGACCTCAAAGGCGGCGTCCACATAGTATTGCTGGCGAAAACCGACGCGGCTGCTTCCGGTGAGGACGACAGCATCGAGCGTCTCGTCGCCGTTTTGCGCAACCGCGTCGACCAGTATGGAATCGCCGAGCCGCAGATACAGCGCGAGGGAATAAACCGCGTCGCGGTCGACCTGCCGGGCGTGAGCGATCCGGCGGCGGCCCTCGAGCTGATCGGGCGCACCGCGGTATTGCAGTTCAGGCAGGTAGTCCGGTCCGGTCCCACCCCTCCGCCGGAAGTGGAGCGCAAAAATTATTCATCCGACGAAGCCTTCGACATAGCGCGCGCCAATTGGGACGGGCTGATGAAGGAGTACGGCGAAAGCCTCGCGGAGTTCGAGAATACGGCCAAGGACGACCCGAATCTGACGGTGGGGCGCGACGAGGACGACGGCAGGGCTTACGTGCTCGGCGAGGTTTACGTGTCGGGCGGGGAACTTTCGGACGCCAGATACACTGAGGACGAATACGGCAAACCGGCTGTGGCGTTCAGGTTCAACAGGGACGGCGCGGCGGCGTTCGAAAAGGCCACGGCGGACAATATCGGCCGTCAGATCGCGATAGTGCTGGACGGCGTCATAATCTCCGCTCCGGTCGTCCAGACCAGGATAAGCGACGAGGGCAGAATAACCGGCAATTTCACCTACGACGAGGCGATCAGGCTCGCCGTCATGCTCAAGGCGGGAGCGCTGCCGGTGGAAGTCGAGGTCGTCGAAAACCGGGCGGTCGGCCCGTCACTGGGCGAGGACTCGATTCATTCCGGCGTTCGTTCCGGCGTTATCGGCGGCGCGTTGGTGGCGGTCTTCATGCTGATTTACTACGGAATGCTCGGCATAGCGGCCGACGCGGCGCTGGCGACGGCCATACTGATTTTGATGGCCACGGTGATATTCCTGAAGACGACGCTCACGCTTCCCGGCATAGGCGGCATAATTCTCACGATAGGCATGGCGGTCGACGGCAACGTCCTAATATACGAGCGCATGAGGGAGGAGTATTGCTCCGGCAAGACCGTAATGGCGGCGCTCGATTCGGGTTTCCGCAAGGCATTGGTGGTCATTCTCGACTCGAACGTGACCACGCTGATAGCGGCCGGCGTCTTGTTCTACTTTGGCTCGGGACCGATTCGCGGTTTCGCGGTCACCCTCTCCATAGGCGTGTTGTCGGCGATGTTCGGCAATATCGTCGTGACGCGCGCGCTGCTTCAGATATTGCTGCGTTTCAACAAGAATCTGGCGCTGTAGGCGGGTGGTTAGGATGGCTGCTTTTGACGCTTCAAAACTCAACATACCGTTTATGAAATACCGCAGGTTAGCCATGTTCTTTTCTATCGCGCTCACCGCGCTCAGTCTCGCGTCGCTGGCGACGAGGGGACTCAATTACAGCGTCGATTTTTCGGGCGGCGTGTCGTTGCAGCTGAAGTTCGCCTCTCCGGCGGACATAGGCGCGGTGAGGGAGGCCATAAGCGGCGTGGGGCACGGACAGGAGACCCAGGCTTTCGAGGACGGAAGCATCCGCATACGTTACCCCGATTCGGATGACGCGCTGCGGGAACAGATACTCCAAATTTTAAGGGATAAATTCGGCGAAGTGACCATTCAGCAGATAGACGAAGTGGGGCCGGTCGTCGGCGCGGAACTGCGCAGGCAGGCGGGCGTCGCTATTTTCCTCGCGACAGGGGCGATACTCATTTACATGGCGTTCCGCTTCCGGTTGCGTTTCGGAGTGGCCGCTGTGGCGGCTCTGGCGCACGACTCGCTGATGATGCTCGGCGCTTACAGCCTCACGGGACGCGAGGTGGGCACGCCGTTCATAGCCGCGGTGCTGACCGTCATAGGTTACTCGCTCAACGACACGATAGTCATACTCGACCGTGTCCGTGAAAACTGGGGCCGGGTTCACAAAGTCGGCGTCCTCAACTTGATCAACAACTCGGTGAACCAAACACTCTCCCGCACGATAAACACGGCGCTGACGACGCTCCTGCCCGTGCTCGCGATGTTCTTCCTCGGCGGCGAGGTCATCTCGAACCTGGCTTTCGCCTTTCTGATCGGCATAGTGGTGGGAACTTACAGTTCCATATTCATAGCCAGTTCCATAGTGGCGGAGTGGCATCTCAGAAAACCCGAGAAAAAATAACCCGCCTGTGGGATTGGAGATAGAGGCTGTGTTAAGGAAACGCTGAATAAATCGCCTTTATAGCTTTAATTTTTCACTTGTAGAGTTCAAAATTTTCTCAGAGTGAGGCATATCGATCATTTATGGGCCATTTCAGCGCTCAAAACACGCCATTTTTTACCCCCTCGAACAAGCGGTTTGTTTATACCGCTCTCGTCCGTGTTTCTTCGGGTATTCGAGCCGGTTTTTCGCAAAATTTCGCTCTTACTTCCTCAGACTTTTCCGAGTAGGTAAATGTTTTTTTATATGTAAAACCAAGACTTATCAACCGCTTGTAAATAGCGGTCGTCGAACGGTTGAACTCTTCGGAAAGTTCGCGGAGATACGCGTCAGGCTTCTCCTCAACAGCCTTCTTCAGCGCGTCAGGGTCGATTTTACGCTTGCGTGTTTGCTTGATTTCGACTTTGACGCCGCCGATTGTTTCCAATATTTCAACCCACTGATAATAAGTTCGAGGCGTTATTTTGAACATCTCTTTCAATTCCTTGAAAGTGTGTCCCCCTGCTTGAAAACTATCGCCGCTTTTCGGTAATCCGCGCTGTATGCCATACATATATTTTCGGATGATTCCCGAATAACTTTATACCCATTAAGTTAAGATACTATAATACGATAGGGAACCGATCAACACGTTGGCGCCGTCCTTGCCGTATCTTTCCAGCATCGCCTTTGGTGAGATCACCTCCAGCCCCATCACCATCGTCCCGTGTTTCGCCAGGTTGTTGTCGCAGAAACATTCGGCGCTCACACCCAGCTTCAGCAAATCCTCCTGGGCCGTCATACCGCCCTGTGAGGCGGTGAACACCACGATGGGCTTTTCGAGCAGTTTCGGGTGGCCACTCGTTGCAACGATGAACGCAATTTTGTGATGAGCCAGAAAAGTTTCTGAATCGGATTTTGAGTCAATAGAAATTTCGGCAGATAAATTTCACCCAGATTGGAACTATATAATCTGCCAAAAAATGTCATAACTTGTCAATGTTATTTTTGGACATTTCCTTATAAACGGACTCCTGCGGGCTGTTTCCCCCTTCGGCGATCAGGCTGACCTTTCTGACGCTATAACGCTGTAGCAAAAATTTGAGTTCGCCGATCCAACTCGCCACGCATACGACGCATATCGCGTCGATATTATCGTGGCGCTCGAAGTGTTTTATCGTGTGCAAAATAATCGGCTTGCCGTGCAGTTCGAGGAACTGTTTGGGTTTGCTCAAGCTATTCATGCGAATGCCAACGCCGAAAACACGCGAATCGGTTTTCGGCGTTCCGGCGCCGAAGGTCTGGGCGAGGCGGGCGGTTTTTACCGGAACTCCGTATTGGGCGTGCCAGCAGTTGCACATGCACTCGCACATTCGCTTGCTCATTGGGTAACAGCCGCGCGGGCTTGTGAGATCGATAAATCCCTGAATATCCTCGGTCACAAATTCCAAGCTGGGGTCGGTGTTCCCGTAAACCTCCATGGACGATAAATATACTATGCTTTTTACTTGTTTTTCCCTGGCCAGTTCCAGAATATTTTTCGTGCCGTCGAGCGAGGTTTTTATCACGCTCACGGGATCGGATATCATATCCCTCGATTTTGTCATCGAGGCGCAATGAAAAATATAGTCCACACGATTGTCTATTTTCAGCGGGTCGCGAATATCACGCGAAAAAAAAGAAACGCCGCTCTTCTCAATTAAATTTTTCGCGCGCTTGAGATCCCTCCCGAACGCCAGAATCCGAACGCCCAATCCGTGCCTGCCGCTTGCCTCGGACAAAGTCCCGCCGTTCTCGCGTTTTTAACCGGTTTGTGTCATACTTGCGGTCAATATCGGACTCACGGAGGTGTGGGGGCGTTCGCCCGGCGATCATGCGAAAAACGGAAAAAAGCGGGGGCATAACTATACTCGATTTCGGTTCGCAGTACACCCGGCTCATAGCGAGACGCGTCAGGGAATTGGAGGTGTACAGCGAGATACTGCCGTGGAACGCTTCCCCGGAAAGTATACTGGACGGCAAACCGAAGGGCCTGATTTTGTCGGGGGGGCCGCGCAGCACGATCGGGCCGGACGCGCCGCGGCTCGACCGCTCGCTCATAGAGTGTGAAATTCCCGTCCTCGGCATCTGCTACGGGATGCAGCTCATAGCGCGTACCCTCGGAGGCGAGGTCAAAAAAGGGCGTCTCGGGGAATACGGGCGCACCAGGGTCATATTCAAAAACGAAAACGGAGAAAAAATTTTAAAGGGCGTGCCGGCCTCGACAGACGTGTGGATGAGTCACTGGGACGAAGTTTCGCGCCTGCCGGAAGGCGCGTCGGCGTTCGGGGCGAGCGAATCCGGCGCGCTCGCGGCATACTCCGTGAACGAAGGCAGGATAACCGCCCTGCAGTTTCATCCGGAGGTCGACACCACCGAATACGGCCGCGAGATGCTCTCGAACTTCCTGTTCGATATCTGCGGATGCGAGCCGAACTGGAAGCTGGGCGACTGGGTGAAACGCTCGCTCGAGTCGATAGCGTCAGCCGTGAGCAAAACAGACCGCGTGATATGCGGCCTTTCGGGTGGCGTGGACTCCACGGTGGCCGCCGTTCTTGTCTCCAAAGTGGCCGGCGACCGTCTCGACTGCATTTTCGTCGATCACGGCTTCATGCGCAAGAACGAGCCGAAACAAGTGGTGGAGATGTACAAAAGGCTCGATCTCCGCGTGCGTCACGTCGACGCGTCCGAGAGATTCCTGTCGGCCGTGAGCGGCCTCGCCAATCCCGAAGAAAAACGGAAGACGATAGGCGAACTGTTCGTCCGCGTGTTCGAGGAGGAGGCCAGGAAACGCCGCGGAGCGAAGTGGCTGCTTCAGGGAACCATCTATCCCGACGTGATAGAGAGCGGTTTCATGGGCGGGGCCGTAATCAAGAGCCATCACAACGTGGGCGGGCTTCCCGGCGACATGGGCGTTGAACTTCTGGAACCCATCCGCGAGTTGTTCAAGGACGAAGTGAGACGCATAGGCGCGTTGCTGGGCATACCGGAAGAAATGCTGAAACGCCACCCCTTCCCCGGTCCCGGCCTGGCCGTCCGCTGCCTGGGAGACTTGAGACGCGAGCGTCTCGACATACTGCGCGAGGCCGACGCCATTTTCATCGAGGAGATAAAATCCGCCGGCCTCTACGACTCCGTCTGGCAGGCGTTCTGCGTGCTGCTGCCAGTCAGGAGCGTAGGAGTGGCGGGCGACGCGAGAACCTACGGCGAAACGGCGGTATTGCGCGCCGTAGCGTCGCGCGACGCCATGACCGCCGAATCAGTCCGCCTTCCGTGGGACGTGATCGACAAAACCGCCAAAAGAATCTGCCAGGAAGTACCGCAAGTCGGCCGAGTGGCAATGGACGTAACAGGCAAACCCCCCGCGACCATCGAGTGGGAGTGACAGCTTTTCGCCGGTCGAATCGACGGGGCAGACACGCAGGTCCGCCCCTACCGCGTTTTTTGTTTTTTCAGGAACTGCTCATGTTTGACAGGTAGCTGGACAGGCTCGACATTTGGGCGTTCATCTTTTGTATCGCTACCTCCATGTCGGAATATCGCTTGTAGAGAGCTGTCTGTTTATCCTCCAGCTGTTTGTTCAGTTTGGTTATCCGGTCGTTCAGCGTGGTCTGTTGACTGTCGATTGTGTTCAGGGCGGTGGCGATGCGGCCTTTGGTCACTATCTGCCCCGCGACGAGCGTCTGCGAGCTGTCGACGAGGTTGCCGATGTACGTGTCGAAATCGCGCATGAAAGAGAGCATGGAGCCGCCGGCGATATCGGGGTCGCTCTCCATCATGGCGATGAACGACTCCGAGTTGAATTCGATGTATCCGCTCTTGCCGTAGTCGAGGCTCTCCGTGGTTATCCCCAGCTTGGTGAGTGTGAGTTTGCTAGCGTCATAGTGCAGGCCGAGCGACGACAGGCCGTTGAGACCCTTCGCTATTTCGGAAGGCGTCGGGGCGGCGTCCTCGTCATCGATGAACGAGTAGGATACCGCGCCCGGGGTATAGTCGTAATCGACATAGTACGACGACTCCGGGGCTTTCCCGTCGTACCACTCGATGCGGCCCGTCATGATGGAGTTCCCGTCCGCGTCCTTCTTGTTTTCGGTTATGAGTTGGAAATCCGTTCCTTCCTGATATTCCTTCGAGCCAGAATAAACCCTGAATGTCCCGTTGATCGGCGGGGAGGTCTCTGGGAAGAACGGGAGATAATCGTATGACTCGGAGCCTCTGGTGATCTTGTCGGAAAGCGTTGATGTCGTCGCCGGGGCGGATAGCGCGGATGATGACGAACTTTGCGGCGAGTCTATGATCAATTGGCCGTTTACCATGCTCACCGAAAGCCCCATGCCGCCTCCCTTGGCCTTGGAGCCGTCGGGCGAGAAACTATTGTCCGCGCCCGTCAGTTTTTTCTGAATATCCTCCAGGGAATCGGACGGTTCTATGTCTATCCTAGCCGCTTTGCCGGCCGTGTAGATGTAGAACGAGCCCTTGATGCTCATGGCGTCGGCCGTGTTGACGACGCTTTTCGTCGCGAGCGAGGACGCCAGCGTCGTTATCGGGTTTGACAGGCGCTTGCGCAGCTGGTTTTTGATGGTCCACAGCAATTGGTCGCCGTGGAGCGCGCCGTAGACAGTGTTTCCCTTGCTCTGCTCCAGCAGGGAGGAGAGATGGTCGGTCTCGTCGACGGCGTTTGCCCCGTCCGCCTTCTCGCTGACGTAGAAGTTTATCCACTCGAGCACGCTGTTGTAAGCGTCTACGAACGACTGCATGTTCTCCACCGTCTCCTCGATATCGCGGACGATGTTGATACGCACCTGGCCGAGCCCCGTCAGTTCGAGCGTGACGTCGGCGATCAAGTCGTCTATGGTGTTGCTGTCGCGCGTGACGGGAACGCCGTCTATCTCGAACTCGGCGTTCGACGCGTTGGTGTAGTTGCCCTCGGTGAAAGTCCATTCATCGGCCGGCGAACCGTTGGCGGCGGGCGTTATGAAGCCCAGCCCGGCGAGGACGGAGCCCGTGCTGTAACCGTCCTTTCTGGACTGTTCTTTTTCCGCGTCGTCACTTCCCGTGATGACAGGCTCCAGATAGAACACGTTCTCGTCATACGTGTAGCCGGTGTTGGCGCCGACGCGCACGGATAACGTCTTGTCTGTGCCCGGTGGAGTTTTGAGCGTGTACGTTTTAGTGGGATCATTTGGATAATCGGGATCTTGAACATTATCTCCATACGCCTTGCCGATATCGTCATCGCTAGCATCGGTGTCTCCGTCATTCCATTGGATGAGGTCATAATCTTCCAATTGGTTCGTAACGGGGTTTGTCAATTTTTTTGTCACTATAGTGAAATCCAGTCCCTCTCTGTACTCCACGCCTTCGCAGATGATGGTGAAATAACCAGCGGTAACAGCATCGGTAGTGTCAGCGGTGATGGGGTAAGATTTTCCAGTGGGCAAATCCGGAAGGTAATCGTAATTTTCGTGATTCGCACCAAAATTGGCGGTATCTAATGGTGGCAGACCTGTCGCGTCGTTCCTCTTGACCGTTATCCATTCGCTGTATATGGCGTTGAAGGTCGTCCCCTCGGGCGGCTTCTGCCCGCCCGAAAGCCATGTTATTTTGCCGTTGGAACTGTCGTATGTAAAATCGGTTCCTTCTATATATTTATACGTGTACGTGGAGCCGTCGACGTTTGTGTCCTCGCGGTAGAGGTTGAGCAACTGCGGCGGATACGCGTATTTCCCGTCGTCGCCTCTCGCGGAGGCGTGTGGCAGGTAGTATTCGGACGCTTTCGTCATGGTGAAATCGACGCCGCGCGTGTCGCCGCTGTTGCCCTTGCCCGCGACCGCGCTCTCGATCACCAGCCTGTTGTCGAGCAACTTGGCCGTCACGGCCAGGGGCTGGCCGTTCTGATCGACCGCCTTGCTTATGTTGTAGTTGATGTCCCTCAGCGCGTCGGTGCTCGATACCGATATCGTGGCGTACTGTTTGCCCACGCGGATCATGAAGTCGCCCTCCAGCCCCAGAGCCTCGGAAACGCTGGGGACGCGCGAGGACATGTGCCTCTGGGCGCGGGCGAGGTTTTTTACCTCTATGTCCCACCAGCTAAGCTCAGCCGAGTTGTTTATCGTGGCCGAGACTATTTTCGAGGGATCGACATTGTTGGACGAATAGCTGGTGTACTCCGCCTTTTTGGTGTTATACGCGCTGCTCAGGCGCAGTTTCGTGAGCGTGTTGCGCAGCGTGTTGAACTGGCTCTGAAGGTCCTGGTAGAGCGTTTTTTTGACCTCCAGCGAGTCTATTTGATTTTGCCAATTGGTGGCGGGTTTTTTGCCGTTTTCGACTATTTTGCTTATGATCTCGTCCCACCCTATGCCGCTGCTTACGCCTGTTATCTGAAACAACGAATCGGACGCCATATTCCGAACCTCCCTGATGAAAAATACAAATTAATTATCGGCAAGCGCGTCCCGAAATTTAAACGCGTCTTGCCGCGAACAATAATTTGATGATACCATCTTTTTCGGCGAAAGTGAATGGGTATTAAAAAATTAAAAATTAAATTTTTTTTGGGTGTATATTCTGACAATATCGGCATAACGGAGCGGAATTTTTATGGTATGCTGTAAGACATTAAGGATGTGACCGCGTGAAAGAAGCGCCGACAAGAAAGCTCGATCGCCTGAAAAATCACGATTACAGCCAAAACGGGTATTATTTCATTACAATTTGCGTCAGGGATAAGCATGAATTATTATGGCGTCCTTCCGCAGGGGCGCGCGTCCGTGTGTAACGCGCCCGTCGTTATCCGGTATCGGCGATGTCGTAAAACATGCGGCGGCGACATCCGGACGCGCGATCAAAAATTTTTCAGAAATCCGTGAGGAGTTAAATCTATGGACAGCGATGAAAGACCGGCGAGAATTTTTTTTGTGCGGCACGGCCAGACCGACTGGAACAGGACGTTAAGGTACCAGGGCAGCACGGACATGGCTTTGAACGAAAACGGACGGTCGCAGGCCCGCAAAGCCGGGTTGCGGCTGTCGCGCGTCATCCCCTGCCGGGTCTTTTCGAGCCCGATGCTTCGGGCTTACGGCACGGCGGAGGCGATAACGGAGGCGGGCGCCGCGGACGCGCCGATCGAGACGATGGACGACCTGCGCGAAATATCGTTCGGCGAATGGGAGGGCCTCACGTACCCGGAGATAATCGAGCGGCACGCTTCGGATTATCGCGCGTGGACGGAGACCCCGTTTTCGTCGTCGCCGACCGGGGGAGAATCTTTTGAGTCGGTCAGGACGCGCTCCGCCCGCGCGGCGGAGGCGGTAAAAAGCGCCTGCGCGCCTGGAGCGGCGATACTGGTGGTGGCTCACGGCATCGTGCTTCGGGCGCTTCTGTCCTCGCTGGCGGACGCGGGTGATTCGAGCCTGATATGGCGCGCGCACTTGGACAACTGTTCGGTGAGCGCGCTCGACCTGTCGCGCGGCGGCCCGTCGCTGGCCTTTCTGAACGACACCAATCATCTGAGGCTGGACGACGAAAAAATCGGTATTCTGTCGTTTCCCGGATGATATCGGGCAAAAAATTCCGCCGTTTCGCGCGTGAATAAAATTTATGTGGTAGAATCGCCTGGATGAGTTGCGAGAGGAGGCGCTTTATTTGACCGACGAAACGGACAGGCTGTCCCCGGATTCCCTCGATGAAAAAGCGCTCTGGGACAAAACGCGGCGCGGAGACGAGGACAGCAGGGAAAAAATCATTCTCGCTTATCGTCCGATGGTTTACTGGCTCGCGAAAAAATTCCGGACTTTTTACGGCACATATCCCGACCTCATTCAGGAAGGGATGGTGGGGCTCATATCCGCCGTCGACAACTTCGAGCCCGAGCGCAGCAACAGGTTCATCACCTACGCCTATTACAAGGTAAAGGGGCGCATGGCGAATTTTCTCTCCCGTGTGGAATCCAAAGCGCCGGTGCCCGTGGACGACGAATATCTGGAGCGCCCCGAAAATTTCGAGGAGAACCTCGACATGATGGAATGGAGCGTGTCTCTCGGGGAAGGCATAGGCAAACTGCCCGAGCGCGAGCGGGATATTCTGATTTCATTGGTGGTGGAGGGACGCCGCGCGGCCGACGTGGCCGGAGAGCGCGGTATCGACGTGAGCCACGTTTACAGATTGCGGCGCAGGGCGATAACGAGGCTGAAAAGTTTGTTCATTAGCGGCAACGCCACTTCCGACGCTTGAGAAGTGATAATCATTTTGTATGGGCGTTTGTGGAGGTGTATATATTTGGGCAGGAATGACAATGGCGTGGAAAACCATCTCAAAAGGGTAGAACGCTGGTTGGGGCGTTGCGTCGCGGCGTGCCGGGGCGGTTCATGGCGCGATGCCCTGTCGGAGGCCGAATGTCTGGAGGCCGAGGCGAAGGGGTTGCGCGAAAAACTTTGGCGGGCGACGGAGGCCGAGGTTGCCGGCGCGGACAAAATCAGAGGCTGTTCCCGTGTCGTCGCGCCGCTGAAAGTGGCCGCGCTCGCGCTGGTCATGGTGTTGACGGCCGTTCTGCCGATCTCGACGGATATTGGGCCCCTGTCACCGGAGACGGCCTACGCGCCGGAGACTTTCGAGTTTTTGACGAGCGACGAGGGCGATATAATCAACGCTCTCAGGAAAAGTTTGAGCGGCGGCAATCGGGGCGAGGCGGCACTGACGGCGGAGACGCCGAAGGAAACCGCTCCCGCCGCCAAGGCGAAGAGGGGCGCCGCCATGGCTTCGGAAGCGAAGGAAGTCAAAGCCTCTTCCCGTGCCGCCGAAACCGGGGAAAAAATAAAAATGACCGCGGAGTCTCCGCGCCGTCCGTCCGCCGACGAGGTTATAACTTTGATACAGGTGGGGCAGAAGGCGTTGCGCGTTTCCGAGCCCGGAATCAAAGTCGAAATGTGATCCCGGTCACGGATATATACTCGACAGCGATAACATTTCACCATCGTTACAATTTGCAATGCAACAGTGATACAGGTTTTATAGTGTATTATAGTTACACTATACGAAATATATTCCGTTATTTGGTATAATATAATAATATATTGAAATAAATATTTATAGGGGTTGATCGGCAGTGCGTCTCGAATTTTCGAAAAAAACAGCGTCGCGCCGCTCGCTTCGGCGGGTCTCAGTGACAGCCGCGCTGATAATTTTTGTCATGTGCGCCCCTTCAGTCGGCGCCGGCGCCGATTTGTCCGCCGGGAACGAGCCGCTCGGCAATAATATGGAGATCGACGAGAAAAGAGGCGTCGTCACAATCGACATGTCGGGGATCGCCATCTCGGAAGACGAACCGCTCCCGGACACTCCGCGCCCCGCCGAGGAGCGCCGCGAGGAACGCGAATGGGCGGGGTCGCCGAATATCCTTGCCGTGACGGTCGAGGGCAATAAAGAGGTCGTCGCCGAGCATATATTGTCCGTAATTACCTCCAAAGCGGGGATCCCTATGGATCAAAACAGGCTCGCCAGAGACGCCGACGCGATTTTCGAGCTGGGATTCTTTTCCAACGTCGACTATCGCATAGTCGACGAAACCAACGGCGTCAGCGTTATATTTACGGTCGCCGAAAATCCCGTAATCGAGGACATACGGTTTTTCGGCAACACGATATACTCCGATGAGAAACTGAGGGAACTGTGTTTCACCGCTCCGGGGAACATATTCAACAGGGTATTCTTTCGCAACGACCTCCAGAGGATCAGGGAAAAATATCAGCAGGACGGGTACGTGATGGCGCGCGTCAGCGACGTCAGAATCGAAGGCTCGGAGGTCAACGTCTACATCACGGAGCCGAAGATCGGCGATATCGTGATCCAGGGCAACAAACGCACCCAAACTTACGTCATACAGCGGCAGCTCAGGCTCGCGGAGGGCGACCTCTTCAACGCGACGAGACTCCGTTATTCCATCAGCAAACTGCAGGGCCTCGGCTATTTTGAGGACGTCAGCGTCGGATTCGAACCGGGCGAGTCTCCCGAGACAATAGGCCTGGTGCTCACGGTGACCGAGGCTAAAACGGGCCGCATAGGCGTTTCGGTAGGGTACGGTACGCAGAGCGGTTTCAGCGGCGGGCTGTCTTACGGGGACAATAACTGGCGCGGCAGAGGGCAGCGGTTCGGCGTGGGATTTGACTTGGGCGACCGGAAGCAGTTCTGGGCGACGCTGGATCAGCCTTATATGGACCAGAAAGTCTTCGCGTGGAGGGTGGGCGCGTATCACCGCACATGGGACGAGCTGAGCTATTATGAAGACGGCGTTGACCGGTTCGATTACGACGAGAGGCGGACGGGCGGTTACGCCGGTTTCGGGAGGCAATTCCGGTACAGTTCCAAACTGAGTTGGTTCGTCACCGCCGAATGGCAGGATATTCGGATAGACACGCCGTTGGTCTCGCCGGGCCAGCGTCTGCTGGAACAGATGGAGGACGGGAAAAACTTCTCGGTGACGGGACGGCTCACGAGGGACAATATGGATGAATACTCCGATTATCCCAAGGGCGACGTCGAGTCCGTCAACCTCGAAAAGGGACTCGGCGCGTTCGGCGGCGAATGGGATTACTGGAAATACTGGCTGGAGGCCAGATATTACACTCCCCTCGATTTCCTCACGAAACTGTTCGAGAGAAACTTCAGCGTCGCCGATATCCCGCCGATACTCGCCGCGAGGCTCATAGCGGGCAACTCCGACGGATATCTTCCTTGGGCCGCGGACTACTCAGCGGGGGGCGACAATACGCTGAGAGGATACGAGGAAAAGAGATTCAGAGGCAACCAGATGTTCCTGTTGAACGCGGAATTACGTTTTCCGGTTCACAAGAGCGCGTCGCTGGTGGTCTTTTACGATTTGGGCATGGCATGGGACACCACGCGGGGCGAGAGCTTCGACTTCGGCGAGCTGATAGACGGATACGGGGTCGGGTTCCGCGTCAAAACGCCGCTCGGAAACCTGAGGCTTGATCTCGCGCATGGAGAGGATGAATCGAAAGTTCATTTCGGGTTCGGGGAGATGTTCTGATCTGTCTTCCCTCCATATATGCCCGCGCGGAGTTGCGGCGGCACGGGCCGTCGTAACTCTTTTTGTTTTGCGCTCGCTCGCGGCGTTCACGATGTTCGTTGCGCTCGCTTCCGCGGCGCGAGCCTCGGTCAGGGTCGAAGGGCTCGACGGCTGGCTCTCCGAAAGCGCCGGCAGGAGCATGGCCGCCGTTTACGATCATATTCCCCGCTCGGAGCCGTTCGCGGTCAAGGAAGAACTGATGAGGGTGGTGGCGGAGAGGCTGTTGTTGGGATACTCCGTGGAGAGCGTCGCTTTCGCGGGAGACGAGGCGGTTTTGACCATGCGGGTCTCGTCCGCGGTCCCGGATTGGAGGGTCACGATCACGCCGCCGAACCTGAACCCTCCGGCGGACACATGGTTCGCGGCCGATATCGCCGGCCTTGACGGCGAGATACTGCCGATGATACGGAACGCGCCGCTTGAGGCGCTGTCCTGGGGAGACCTCGACCTGAAAAAGGAAATAGAGAAACTGAGCGGCAACCGCGTTCCGGGGTGGAGGGTGCTGCTTCTGGCTCAAGCCGGGACGGACGGCGGCGTGACGCTCAACGTCTCGTTCGTTCCAGAACAACCGTTGACGCTCGCCGTGACGTCGAAGATCAATTCCGCGTCGATCCCGGCCGTGCTTCACTCGAATCTCAAAGGCAGCCTGATGAAGGGTTTCGCCCCCGTCATAGGAATTCCCGTTCCATGGCTCGAACGGCATAAGGACGACCTCGCGGCGTTGGGACGCTCCATATTGAAAGACGAGGAACTGGCGCGGATATCGAAAGCCGATCCGATCGTCGCCGCGGAGCCGGGCGTGGTTTCAAAAGTGGATGTGGAACTGGAGAGCAGAAGGTATTCGGCCGGCTTCCGGGTGTCCGTCTACGCGGGGGCGGAGGATCGCTATCCCGATGCCGGGATTCACCTGGGCAGAAAGATTCAGTTGCTGCCGCGTTGGGATATGGAAATGTACTGGGAAGCCATACTCAGGCTCGACGATTGGGAACTTGAAAACAGGCTCGGCCTCAGATGGCCGGTATGGCGCAATGTGTGGATCGGTGGGGAGCGAAGCGATATGGACGATATATGGTGGGGCAGGCTGGATTTCGAGTCGTGGGCACGGCGTCCGTACGCCTGGCTGCGCTACAGCGAACGGCGGGACGTGAGCGCCGCCCTCGGCTATCATATCAACGATTATATTTCGGTAGAATTGAACTATGATTCCCGCTACGAAGACGAAGTCAACGCGCGCGCGCTGTTCAACCTTTGAAAAACTACGGGGGAACGTCTCATGCCTGAAATCACTCTCGAATACGCCGCCAAACTCGTTGGGGGAGACGCGATCGGTAACGGCGGCAGGATAATCCGCGGAGTATGTTCTCCCGATGACCCGCGTGACGACATGCTCTGCGCGGTGTGGGACAAAAACATCCTTGGCGCGGTTCCGCGAAACGTGCCCGTCATCTCGGAACAGGGAACGATTTTCGGCAGGGACGGCATAGAACTCGTGAATCCGCGCGCGTCGCTCGTGAAATTGCTTCCCCTCTTCGCCCCGCGGAGGCGCGCCGTTTCGGGGATTCATCCCTCCGCTTACGTGGACGCGCGCGGCACGCTGGGGCATGAGTGCGCAATAGGGCCGAATTGCGTCGTATCGGGCGGGGCCGTGCTGGGCGACAGGATCGTCCTCCAGGCGAACGTGTTCATAGGGGAAAACGTGTCGGTCGGAAACGATACGGTCATAGAGGCGGCGGCGGCGATTCAGGACTTCGCCGAGATCGGCGCCGGCGTGATAATTCATTCCGGGGCGAGCATCGGGTGCGACGGTTTCGGATTTGTCCCGGGCCCGGGCGGCGGATGGGAAAAAATACCCCAGACAGGCCGCGTCGTGATCGAGGACGACGTCGAGATAGGGCCGAACTGCACGATCGACAGGGCCACGTTCGGCGCGACCAGAATAGGGCGCGGGACGAAGATCGGCGCGTGCGTGCACGTGGCGCACAACTGCGACATAGGGCCCGATTCCATGATGGTCGGTTTCGTCGCTGTCGGGGGCAGCGTAAAGACGGGCCGCGGATTTCTCGCGGGCGGAATGTCGGCGGTCGCCGATCACGTGAAAATAGGCGATAACGTCACGGTCGCGGGCCGCGCCGGCGTCACGAGAGACGTCGGCGACGGGCTCACGGTCTCGGGGTTTCCCGCGCGCGAACATTCGGAGGAAAAGCGTTTTCAGGCGTCGCTGAGGAGAGTGCGCGACTACGGGGAACGCATCAAAAACCTGGAGAAAACGGCGGGCGGGGCCGGGTGACTTCGCGGCGGCGAAGGACTCTCGCGGGAGAGACGGTTTTCGAGGGCAAGGGGATTCATTCCGGGGAGCCTTCGGCGGTCAGGATTTCGCCGAACGAGCGCGGAAGGGGTATAGAGTTTTCGTTCGGAAAAAAACGATACGGCGTTTCGCTGGCAAAACCCGACGGTTCCGGGCGAAACACGGCGCTCGCGTTTCCCGGCGGGGAACGCGTGTCCACAGCCGAACACATACTGTCCGCGATAGCCGGCGTCGGGCTCGACGACGCGCTGATAACCCCCTTGGGCGGTGAGTTTCCGATAATGGACGGAAGCCCTCTTCCCTTCGCCCGCGCGATGACGTCGATCGGTTTCGAGGAGACCGGGGAAAATTATGAACCGCCGGCGCTCGCTTCGCCCCTGTTCGCGGAGCACGGGCCTTCGTTTTTGGCCGCCCTGCCCTCGGACACGCTATCGGTGACGTATGTGATCGATTATCCGGAGTCGCCGGTGGGCACGGAGATGAAGAACATCGGCGTGACGCCGGAAACTTACATGGAAGAATTGGCGCCCGCGCGCACTTTCTGCCTGGAGTCGGAGATAAGGGAACTCCTGGGGGCCGGCTTCGGATTGGGGGGCGACACCGGCAACGTCCTGGTGATCGGGGACCGCGAACCGGAATACCGGGTACGTTCCGAATGTGCCGCCCACAAGGCGGCGGATCTGCTGGGAGACCTTCTTCTCGCGGGTTTTGTGCCGACCGCGCGATATATTTGTCTGCGCGGCGGGCACAGCCTCCACCTGAAACTCGTCGACCGGATAAAAAACGGTATTTTGACGTCAATTCAATATCAGAGATCTGAAGAATGAGATTTAAATCCGATCGGAGGTAACGGCCATGGATGATGGGAAAAAAGGACATTATGTCTATGACATCAATAAAATCAGGGAGTTTTTGCCGCACAGATACCCTTTTTTGCTCGTCGACCGCATCCTCGAAATCGACCTCGACAGCCCGGAAAAACGAATCGTCGGCATTAAAAACGTCTCGGTCAACGAACCTTTTTTCGAGGGACATTTCCCGGAAGAGCCCGTCATGCCCGGCGTGCTGATACTGGAAGCGATGGGACAGGTCGGGTGCGTGATGATGGCGGCGGAACAGGAAAGGCGCGGCGTGGCGCCGGGCAATCGAAGGGCCGTTTTTATCACCACGGTTTACGAGGCGAAATTCAGGCGTCCCATCGTCCCGGGCGACCGTTTGAGGACGGAGGCGACGCTGTTGCGCTTCAGGGGAAAAATAGGAAAGATGCGATTCGTCGGAACCGTGGACGGCGAGGCGGCGGCCGAAGCGACGCTGGGGTTTGTCAGCGCTTTCGCGCTCACGTCGGAGACGCGGGAATAAACGACCGTGTCCGGGACTACGGTTCATCGGACGGCTGAAGTCTCTCCCCGAGCCGTGATAGGCGACGATGTCAAAATAGGTCCCTACACGGTGATCGACGACGGCGCGGTGATCGGCGACGGCACGGTCATCGAGGCGTTCGCGCGCCTGACGTCATACGTCAAAATCGGGCGCGGCTGTCACATTTACGACGGGGTGATCCTGGGTCAGCCGCCGCAGGACCACGATTTCGGCGGAGAGACGTCGTACGTCGCGATAGACGACGACGTCGTGCTTAGGGAAGGCGTCACGATACACCGCGCCACCGGGGACGGACTCGCGACCGGTGTGGGACGCGGGTCGATTCTGATGGAGGGCTGTCATCTCGGACACAACGCGCGGGTCGGGAAATACTGCACACTCACCAATAAAGTCGGCCTGTCGGGGCACGCGCAGCTTGGGGATTATGTTGTAGTCGGCGGACTCGCCGGATTTCACCAGTTCGTGCGGGTCGGTTCCTACGCGATGGTGGGGGGAATGGCCAAAATCGTGATGGACGTGCCGCCATATTCGCTGGTCGACGGCAATCCCGCCTCCATGTACGGGCTCAACGCGGTGGGTTTGAAGCGGCGAGGGTTCAGCCAAACGCAGCGCAGCCGCATCAAGGCGATATACAAGACGCTTTTCGAGTCCGCGGCGAATCTGGAAGACGGCCTGGCGCTGATCGAAGAGCGATACGGGAGTGACGGTTTCGCGAAGGAGATAGCGGCTTTCGTCGGAAATTCGAGGCGCGGGGTGTATCACTGGCGTCAGAGCGTGTCAAGGCGCAGGGGCGGAAAAAAATGACCGGCAAGCTCGCCGGGAATTCAGGCGCGCCATGACGTCATATAAAATGTCCTTCACCGACAGGTTCATACTTGACCGTTTCATCCTGGGGCGGATGATCTCGCCCTTTTTGTTCGGCATAATGTCTTTCACCGTCATCATGGTGGCGGGAAACCTTCTCTTCAGCTTGGCGGATCTCGTGATAAAACAGGGCGTGGCGATGTCGCTGATCGCGCGTCTTTTTTTGTATTCCCTTCCCGCGGTGATAGCGCTGACGATTCCGATGAGCTGTCTTCTGGCGGCCCTTCTGGGGTTCGGCGGCATGTCCTCCAATTCGGAGCTGGTGGCGCTGAAATCCGTCGGAATTTCGTTCGGGAGGATAGTGTCTCCTCTCGTGATCGCCGGCGCCTTCATGTCGATTTTTTCCTTCGTACTGAACGAGACGATAGTCCCCGTCAGCGCCAGGGCGGCCGCCAACGTCACGCGGTACGAGATCGCACGGCGGACGCCCCCCGTTTTCAGGGACAACGTCTTCATCCGCGACGTGTCGGACGGGAGGCTCGATCGTATAGTTTATATAAACCGGGTTCTGCCGGGATCGGGAGAAATGAGGGACATACTGGTGCAGGAATTCGCCGAAGGGCACGTTTCCAGGATAGCCGCGGCGCCCGCGGGCTATTGGGAGAATGGGCTGTGGTGGCTTCGCGACGGGCAGGTGTTCGAGGTGAAAGAGAACGGCATGGTGGAAACGCTGTTTACGTTCGACAAGTATAAACTGAGTCTCGATTTCGCGCCGTCTGACGTGGACAGGGATTCCGCGGATCCGGAAGAGATGAGCCTCGATGAATTGTACGTCACCATGCGCAACGCGGAAAAACAGGGCAATAGCGCGGGGAGGCTCGAGATGCTGTTCCACCTCCGCGTCTCCGTGCCGTGGGCGTGCGTGGTGCTGGCGCTTGTAGGCGCCGCGGTTGGAGGCCGCCCCCAAAAATCAGGTTCCGGTGTGGGCCTTGGGCTCTCGATTGTGATAGTATTCTGTTATTACGTGATAATGTCGCTCTGCAAATCCCTGGGAGAGGCGGATTTCGTGCCCGGCGTCGTCGCGGCCTGGATACCGAACGCCGTCTTTCTCTCGGTAGGCGTTGTTCTCATCAAACGGGCCAACCGGCTTGGCTGAAAATTGAGGGAGTTGGTGGTCGGATGTCCGTCGCGCTGGTAGCCGGGGAAGGTTCCCTGCCGGAGGAAATAGCGTCGCGCCTCGCGTCGCGCGGGGAAAAGCCCGTCGTTTACGCGTTGCGGGAAGATTACGGATTGCTGGACGAATACGCGGAAGCCGTGGTCCCGATATTGAAAGCGGAACTCGAGGCGTCCCTGAAGGATATGGCTTTTCGCGGCGTCAGCCGCGTCATGTTCGCGGGGTACGTGCCAAAGACGCTTATATTCCGCCCCGAGTTGCTGGACAAAATGGCGAGAATGTTGGTGGAGAGCCTGGAAAACAGGGACGACCACTCGCTGTTGGGCGGCATAGTGTCGGTTTTCGAGAGGGCGGGTTTCGAGGTGATCGGTTACACCGACATACTGAGCGACCTTCTCGCTCCGGCGGGTTTTATAGCCGGCAGGGAACCCGACGGGACGGAGCTCGGCGATGTGGCCTACGGCGCGGAAATCGCGAAGGCCATCGCTCCCCTCTCGTTCGGACAGAGCGTGATAGTAAACCGGCGTTCGGTGGTCGCGGTCGAGGCCATGGAGGGCACCGACGCCGCCATCCTGCGTTCGGCCGGGCTCAGCAAAAAAGGTGTTTTGGTGAAAATTATCAAACCGGGACAGGACGCCAGATTCGACATACCGGTCGTAGGCCCGCGGACCCTGCGTTTGATGAAACGCGCGGGGCTTACCTGCCTCGCGGCGCAGGCCGGGCATACCCTCGTGATGTCGCCGGACGAATTTTCCGCGTCCGCGAGGGAACTTGGCATAGCGGTCACCGGAATAGACCTTTGAAATCCGTATTCGTCAGCGCGGGCGAAGTCTCCGGAGACCATTACGCCGCGTCCGCCGCGAAATCGATGAAAGACAAAGGTTTTGACGGCAGGATATACGGGCTGTGCGGGAAGGAGAGCGGAGCGGCCGGCATTGTAGAGGTCCTGTGGAACAACGATGTCCTGCACGTTATGGGCATATCCGAGGTATTCGGGGCCATAGGGGCCGTTTGGAAACTTCTCGGCGAACTGAAGCGGAATATTTTGAAAACCCGTCCCGACGCCGTGGTGATGGCGGACAGCCCCGATTTCCACCTGCCTCTCGCGAGGTCGCTTCGAAGAAACGGTTACGGCGGAAAAATTTTTTACATCGCACCGCCGTCGGTCTGGGCGTGGAGAAAATACCGGGCGCGGGCGCTCGCGAAACACGTCAACGTCTGTTTTCCGCTGTTCGCTTTCGAACATGACGCGCTGACCTCGCGTGGTTGCGACAGCCGTTGGATAGGACATCCCCTGGTGGAGGAATTTATGAATCCGGATATAAAACGCGGGGAAGTGGTGAAAAATA
Source organism: Synergistaceae bacterium (assembly GCA_031260185.1). GTDB lineage: Bacteria > Synergistota > Synergistia > Synergistales > Synergistaceae > JAIRKI01. The sequence goes on from JAIRKI010000039.1 coordinate 30,224, forward strand.
TAAAGGGACCTCCCGTGGGAGAGGGAACTATGGCGGCGCTTCTTCCGGGAAGCAGGCGAAGCGAGATAGAACCGCTGTATCCCGTATTGTCCGGGCTTTACCGGTCTCTGGAGGCAAACGGCGTAACGCCGGTATTCTCGGTGGCGCCGGGTTTGAGCGAGGCCGCCGGAAAATTTTTGACGGAGCGCCTCGATGCGTCCGGAGAGAGGTATTACGAGGGTCCGGGGAGGGAACTCATGGGGGCGGCCGACGTCGTGGTTGGCGCGAGCGGCACGGCCACTGCGGAGGCGCTTCTGTTGCGGCGTTACATGGTGGTGATGTACAAGGTAAGTTTTTTTTCGAGCCTCGTCGGGCATCTGTTGTTGCGGGGGGTGAAATTCGCGTTGCCCAATATATTGGCGGGCGAATATTTTTATCCCGAGCTGATTCAGGAACGAGCCACGGCCGAAAACGCCCTGGCATACGTCCGCGGTTGGCTGGGCGAAAGCGCGCGCGCGCGGGAGGAACGCGTACGCGCGATGGACGGGCTCGCGGCGAAGATGGGCCGTCCGGGCGCCGCCGGTTTTTGGGCCGAACAGATTCTGGGAGAGCTGAAATGAAATTGCGTCTTGAAGACTATAGGCAGTATTTCAGGGTTTTGAAATACTGCCGCCCTTATATACCGAGAATCGTGCCGGCGCTCATCTGCGCGTGGGTCGCCTCGGCGCTGGAGGCGGCGCCTCTCCTGGGCGTGAAGTTCGTCATCGACAAGGTGCTCACCGGCAAAAATTTTACGCTGATGTACCTGATCGCCGGCGGCATTCTTCTGATAACCGTGCTCAAGGTCGTTCTTACCTATATCAACACATACCTCATGACATGGGTCGGCAATAAAGTAATCATAGATATACGGATGCAGTTGTACGACAAGACGCAGAAACTGCCCTTCCGGGTCCTCTACAAAAAACGCGTGGGCGAGTTCATATCGCGGATAACGAACGACGTCACGATGCTGCAGACCATTCTGGTTCAGGTCGCGATGGATTTGTTCATTTGCTGCGCTAACGTGACGGCGATATTGGCGGCTATGATATACCTGAACTGGAAACTCACGATAATAGCGGGTATGATAATACCCGTCGCGATTTTCGTCATGAACAGGGTGGGGATGAGGCTGAGGTCTATCGGCGCCGCCGTTCAGGAACAGGTGGCGCAACTGTCGGCGGTGGCGACCGAAGCGCTTTCGGCAATCCGCGTAGTGCGGGCTTTCGCGACCGAGAGAGCGGAATACGCCCGCTTCGGGGACAGGAACGACGAGTTCTTCAGAGTCACCGTCAAAGGATCTCAGGCGAGAGGGGTGCTCGACGGCGTCATGGTGATGGTCCAGTATGTCGCGTTGGTCATAGTGCTGATGGTCGGGGCCTATTTCGTGACGTCGGGCGATCCCGCGTCAAACGGGTTCACGACGGGCGACTTGATGTCGTTTTGCCTCGCGATCGGCACGCTTGCCCGCCCGGTTCAAACGATAACGCGAACGCTGGCGCAATTGCGCGGCGGCATCGCTTCCGCCGACCGCGTGTTCGAGATAATCGACCAGCCCGACGAAGTCCCGCTCGCTAAATGTCCGGTGGCGCTCGGGCGTATGCGTGGGGAAATAGCGTTCGAGAATGTGTCGTTCGAATACGACGAGGGAATAAAGGTCCTGAACCGTCTCGATTTTCGCATCGAGCCCGGCGAGAGGATAGCGATAGTCGGCGTCACCGGCTCCGGCAAATCCACGATAGCCGACCTGATACTGCGTTTCTACGATCCGACCGGCGGAAGGATTTTGATCGACGGCGTCGATTTGAGGGAACTCGACATATACGATTACAGGAGAAAGATCGGCTTCGTGCCGCAGGATCCCGTGCTGATGAAGGGAACGCTCGCGAGCAACATATCTTACGGGCTGGAGAACAGCGCGGAAGATGAAATCGACCGCGCCGCCCGAACCGCCGGTATAGCCGATTTCATCATGTCGCTTCCGAAAAAATACGGGACGGAAGTCGGCGAGAGGGGCGTAACGCTCTCGGGCGGCCAGCGGCAGCGCGTGGCGATAGCCCGCGCGATAGTGAGGAATCCCGCCGTATTGTTGATGGACGAGGCGACGTCGTCGCTCGACTCCATCGTGGAGTCGCAGATACAGGGGGCGATGAACGAGGCCATGAAGGACAGAACGTCGATAGTCATAGCCCACCGGCTGTCCACCGTCAGGGAATCCGACAGGATACTCGTCATATCGAACGGCGAAATTGTTGAGGAAGGGAGCCACGAGGAACTTTTGAAACTTCACGGACACTATCGCGATCTTCATTTGCTGCAAGCGGGGAGCAAAGTTGCCTGACATACTCGGAAGCTACCTGCGGTACGCGAGGGGCGAGTCGAAAGGACGCTCTGCGTGGGATATACTGCGCGTGACGGGACCGCTGATCCGTCGTCTGATAACGGCGAGAAACGCCCTCTTCGACCGGGGGATTTTCCGCCGTCTCGAGCCTCCGCTTCCCGTGATAAGCGTGGGTAACATCTGCAACGGTGGAACCAACAAGACGCCCATGGTCGACATGCTCGCCCGGAAACTCACCGGGTTCGGCATATCGGTCGGCATCGTGAGCCGCGGCTACAGCGGCATGGTCAACGAACCGCTGTGGGTCGGCCGGGGCGGGGTCAGTTCCGATCGTTCCGTCACAGGCGACGAGCCTCTGATGCTGGCGGGGCGCCTGCCGGACGTGAAAGTCGTCGTCTCGCGCGACCGATACGACGGAGTGAGATATCTCCGCGAACTCGGAGCGGAGGCTGTGGTCGCGGACGACGCCTTTCAGCACAGGAGGATGGGACGCGACCTCGACATCGTGCTCGTGGATTCGACCTGTCCTTTCGGCAACGGGAAACTCTTCCCCGCCGGAATACTGCGCGAGAGCCTCGGAGCCCTCGGACGCGCCGATATGGTGATACTGACGAAAGCCGAACAGGCCCGTGACAGGCTGGACGAAATAAAAAGAGAAATTTCGGCATGGATACCCTCCGAATTCATATTCACGGCGCGGGTGGAGATAGAGTCGTGGCTGGAACTGTCGAAGGACGGCCAATATGTCCATGAACATGACGAGCGGGGCGAAACCCCGCCGGAGGGGAAATTCATATCGTTTTCCGCCATAGGCAACTCGCGGAGTTTTTACGTGTTTCTCAAATCCATGGGGCTGGATGTGGCGCAAAACCGCGCGTTCCGTGACCATCACAGATTCACGTGGGCCGACATAGACATGCTGGAGAGAATGGCCGCGGAAACGGGCGCGAGCGGATTGGTGTGTACCGAGAAGGACCTTCGGAACATGCCGGAAAATTTCGCCATGATCTATCCGCTTTACATTCCCCGTATAAAGGTGTCGCTCGACGAGGACGAAAAATTTTGGAAGTCCGCCGCGAGAATGCTGAAACCGGAACTGGTCGTGGCGTCGAACGGTTACGGTGAGGACGCGATAGGTTCGCTTCTCGCCTCGCGTCTCAAAGAGAGATTTCCCCTCGCCGGAGTATCGGCCTTCTCGCTGGTCGGGGTCGGGCACGAATACCGCAATCGCGGGATAAGCGTGATTTCCCCCGACGCGGAGATGCCGAGCGGAGGCATCGTGAAATACTCCGTCATGGCATTGCTGGGGGATTTCAGGCATGGCCTCCGGCGGTTGATAAAGAAACAGATAGAAGTGTGGAGGGAATACGAGGGAAGGTTTAGGACGCCCATATGCGTCGGGGACGTGTATCTGCTGACGCACACCCTTTGGGGGCAAGGGCTGTCCCCGCTCCTCGTCGCCACCGCCAAGAGCGTGAAACTGCGCGGACACTGGATGGCCGAGCGCCTGATGATGCGGCTTCGGGCGAAACGCGTTTGGGCGAGAGACGCCGAGACCGCGCGCGATTTGCGCCGCGTCGGCGTCGACGCCGTCTTTTGCGGCAATCCCATCATGGATCTCGTGTTTGAGCCGGACGATGACGACGACCCGTGGAACGGCATGGAACATCCCCGCGTGCTGCTGCTTCCGGGCAGCAGGCCCAGGGCTTATCGTGACGCGGGGATGCTGATGGACGCGGCGCGTCTCATATCCGAACGCGTGAGGTGCGCTTTCCTTATGGTGCCGGCGCCGACGCTCGATATTCGCAAGATGTCGGAAGAAATCGGCTGCCGTGTCAAAGACGGATATGTTTCGCGCGGCAGCGGCGCCGAGGTGGCCCTGTATGCCGGCCCAGTCGCTTCCGCCGCGTACGGCGCGGATTTGCTCATAGGTCTGGGTGGCACCGCGAACCAAGTTGCCGCGGGATTGGGAGTTCCGGTGCTGTCAATCATCGAGCGCGGAAAAGTCGTTCAGAAAAAACTGCTGAATGACGCGGAAACGTTGGTACAGCCCGACGCGCAGTCGCTCGCCGACGAGGCGGTCAAAATATTGCATGACCCGGCGCGCCGTCTCGCGATGTCGCGCGCGGGCATAGAGATCATGGGAGGCGCGGGCGCGCTCGATGCGGTGGTCGAATTCGCGGCCGATGAACTCGGCTGGGACGCGAGGTGTAATCTGTTCGAAAAATTGAGAGGCATCTGGCTCGCCGACGAATACGGGCCGTCAGATGAAAATCGCGGCGGGCGCTCGCCCGGGGAAAGCGGGGAAAAATGGCGGATTCCGGCGCATTTGGCTTCCAAGGTAACGAAAATAATAAAGACGCTGAAATAGGCGCTTCGACGCTGGGCATAGGAGGGCATAAACTGGTGATAGCGGCCGGTCCTTGCGTGCTTGAGTCGCTTGAGTTGGGAATGCGCGTCGCTTCGGAACTTTCCGTGCTTTGCGAGCGCTTCGGCCTGGGATACATTTTCAAGGCGTCGTTCGACAAAGCCAACAGGACCTCGATACGAAGCGGACGCGGCCCGGGGCTCGAAACCGGGCTCGAATGGCTCGCGGAGATCAAGCGCGCGACCGGCGCGCCGATTCTGACCGACATTCACGAGCCTCATCAGGCCGAAGTGGCGGCCCGCGTCGCCGATATGCTTCAGATACCGGCGTTTCTGTGCCGTCAGACGGACCTGCTCGCCGCCGCGTCGCGGACGGGTCGTCCGCTCAACGTGAAAAAAGCGCAGTTCCTCGCCCCCGGGGACATGGCGTCCGTCCTCCAAAAGTGCCGTGAGTCGGGCGCGTCGGGCGTAGTCCTTTGCGAGAGGGGAAGCTCTTTCGGCTACCACGAGCTCGTGGTCGATTTTCGCTCTTTGGTCATAATGAGGCGGTTGGGTGTTCCCGTGATGTTCGACGCCACACACAGCGTCCAGAGCCCCGGAGGGATGGGCGGCGCGAGCGGGGGAGACAGGAGATTCGCCTTGCCTCTCGCACGCGCGGCGCTCGGGATCGGCGTCGACGCGCTGTTCATTGAAGTACATCCCTCGCCGGACGAGGCGATGAGCGACGGGCCCAACACGATCCCTCTGGACTACATGTCCCATGTGCTGGATGAAGTCGCCGCTTTTGACGAGTTGTCGAGGAAACGCGGTTTTGCCGGCCTCGACCGGCAATGACTGAGAACGTAAACCGCGGGCTCCCCGTAGACGCATCGGGCCTATGGGCGCCCGCACCCGGCAGGGGTCAAGGGGCGAGCCCCTTGCGGGGTTTGGGGCGGAGCCCCAAGGTTTTGCCTGTGATTTTAGATGGAGGTGAATCGCTTGAAAAACGGATCGCGTGGAAATATGTCTGACGACGAGTTGACGGTTCTCTGCAAATCGGTTCTGGAGGAGGAAGCCCGCGCCATTCTTTCCACGGCTTCCCGATCGGGGGAAGACATCGTTCGCGCCGCACGGATCGTTTCGTCGTGCAAAGGCAGGGTCGTCGTGTCGGGACTGGGAAAATCCGGACACGTCGGCCGTAAGACAGCGGCCACGTTCGCTTCGCTGGGAGTGCCGGCTTTTTTCCTTCACGCGGCGGAAGCCGCGCACGGCGACCTCGGCATGGTCTGCCGTGACGACGCGGGACTCCTCATGAGTAACAGCGGCGAGACTGCGGAAGTTCTCTCCCTGCTGCCCTATTTTCGGAGGATCGGCGCGTCGGTGATAGCGATGACCGGAAAGCCGCGCTCGACACTCGCACGGAACGCGGACGTCGCGATAGATACCGGAGTCGAGAGGGAGGCCGACCCGCTCGGGCTCGCGCCGACGGCTAGCACTTCCGTTCAAATGGCCGTCGGCGACGCCATAGCCGGGGTATGCGCTAAATTGCGGGGCATAGCGCCGGAGGATTTCGCCGTTTTTCATCCCGGAGGGGCGCTCGGCAAACGGCTCTTGCTTCGCGTGTCCGATCTGATGGGGACGGGGGACGCCCTGCCCAAAACGCGCGCCGGGGCCTCGGTTCGGGAAGCGCTGTTCGAGATAACGAGCAAGGGATACGGAGCCACCGTAATAGTCGGCGATGGGGACGAACTGCTCGGCATTTTCACCGACGGCGATCTCAGAAGGCTGATGGAACGCGAGGGCACGGCATCGATGGATTTACCGGTCGAGGCCGGGATGACGCGCGGATGCCGCACTATTTTGCCGGAAAAACTCGCCGTCGAGGCGACGCGGGTCATGGAAAGCGCCGAGATATCCGTCCTAGTCGCCGTGGACGGCAAAAAACCCGTTGGCATCATACATCTGCACGAAATACTGAAAGCCGGAGTTTCGTAGACGAATTGACGCGCGTGAATCGGAATCCCGACCGAAAAACAACGAAATTGCAGGGCAGATGCATGAGAAGAAAGAAAATAACCCGTATCTCTCGTTATTTGGTGACTATTCAGTCGCTATAAAGCATTAAGAGAAATAAAGCCGATAAGATAAATATGTACACGACAAACGCCCTGGAGAAACTGGAAAAAGTTGAGCTGATTGCGATAGTGTTAAAACTCGCCGAAAAAGTTACGGAGCTTGAGGCGCGTTTGCGGCAGAATAGTTCCAACAGCTCAAAGCCGCCGTCAAGCGACGGTCTGTCGAAACCTGTCACACAATCACTGCGTGAAAAGAGCGGGCGCAAGCCAGGCGGGCAAAAAGGTCACAAAGGTCACGGTCTGTGATAACGCCAATTCAAGCCATTGGGTGAAAAAGCGAATCTCGTGAACCCGGAAATAAAGTTTATTTTTGCGCGCCTCCTTAATGTCTTGATTGACTCATACCAAGATTACTATAAATCGTTACGTTTTTCTCAGGAATTTTGCCCATTACCAATCCATGTATTAATCCCGTTACAATCGCAAGAATACCACCGACAACAAAACCACCGACAACGCCGCCCTTAATTCCACCGGCGACACCACCAACACCGGCATTACCAGTAGTACTGGCGGCGCCACTGGCGGCTGCACTGCCAACGGCACTGCCGGCTACACTGCCGACTACACTGCCGCCGACACCGCCGGCTACACTGCCGGCTGCACTGCCGGCTGCACTGCCGGCTGCACTGCCAACTGCACTGCCGGCTGCACTGCCAACTGCACTGCCGGCTGCACTGCCGGCGCCGCCAATGCCGACTACACTGCCGTGGAAACCCACATTACGTCCAAAAGAAGCAAGACCCTCAAGCATACCAGACACAAAATCACTATAAAAAGTAGATTGAGAAGAAAGAAATTGATGAACAATCGCAGGAGGAGAAATACCACTAGCAGTACCAGCCGCTAATAGAGAAAAATAAGCAGTATTATATCCGGCATTATATCCGGCATAATACATCGCGCTCGCTGTAGAAGCGATTGATGCCACTGAGGAGGCCGCGGATGCTTTTGGAACAAATGATATCATATTAAGCAAGAGAACGATTTGAAATATTACAAGTATTTTTTTGAATTTGTACATTTTAACCAGTCCTTTCTTATTTGTTTAATATCTTGATTATATTATATGAATTTTGCCAATTATCAATATACACACCCTCCGCGAAAGCGCAAAACTCCAACTTGTCAAGCCGTGCCGCGGCGTGTATTATTAATGGTATTTTCAGCCCATTGGACGGTCGCTCACATGGAACGAAAAAGAACTTTTAGCGGAAAAACGAGGCGATGTTTGAAGAAGGAGAGGGAAACATGACCAAAAAATACGTTACGTTCGGCGAATTGATGTTGCGTCTGTCGCCGGCGGGGCACGAGGTTCTTTTCCAGACGCCCCGGCTGGAGGCGACTTTCGGAGGGGCGGAGGCCAACGTGGCGGTGTCGCTCGCGAACTACGGGGAGAGCGTGGATTTCGTGACGGCGCTTCCGCGAAACCCCGTCGCCGACGCCGCCATAAGGGAACTGAGGGCGTTCGGCGTCGGGACGTCGCGCATCGCGCGAAAAGGCGAGCGCGTTGGGATATACTACGCGGAAACGGGCGCGTCGATGCGGCAATCGAAGGTCGTCTACGACCGCGCGCATTCGTCGATATCCGAAATATCTCCCGATGAGTTCAAATGGGACGACATCTTCAAAGACGCTCACTGGTTTCACACCACCGGCATCACGCCCGCGCTGTCGCGAAACGCCGCCGAGGCGACGCTCGAAGCGATGAAAGCCGCCCGCGCTCATGGAGTGAAAATATCGTGCGATCTCAACTACAGAAAAAAACTGTGGAAGTGGGGACGTTCGCCCGAGGAAGTCATGACCGAGCTGGCGTCGCAGGTCGACGTGCTGATAGCGAACGAGGAGGACTGCCAGAAATGCCTGGGAATAGAACTCGACATCGACGTCACCAAGGGATCGATCGACGCGTCGAAATACCGGGAACTCGCCCGGCGCGTCACGGCGCGTTTCCCAAACGTCGAGCGTTTCGCGGTGAGCCTCAGAGAGAGCCTCAGCGCCGACTGGAACAACTGGTCGGTCGTGATGGCCGATAAAAACGGTTTCTACACGAGCAAAAAATATGAGATACGCGACATTGTCGACCGCATAGGCGGAGGCGACTCGTTCGGCGCTGGACTGATATGGGGCCTCGACAACCTCGGCGGCCCGCTGGAGACCGTCGAGTTCGCGGCGGCGGCTTCCGCCCTGAAACACACGATATACGGCGATTACAACATGATTTCGCTCGATGACGTAAAAAACCTTGCCGCCGGGGACGCTTCGGGCAGAGTGCAAAGATAGGGGAGTGCGAAAATGGAAGACGCGCTTAAAAAACTGGGTAACATAGGCCTCATACCGGTTATCAAACTCGAGTCGCCCGACCGGGCTCTGCCGTTGGGAAAAGCGCTTTTGGCCGGCAATCTGCCCGTCGCGGAAGTGACGTTCCGCACCGACGCCGCTGAAGAATCGATCAGAATACTGTCGAAGGAGCTACCGGAACTGACGCTCGGCGCGGGCACCGTCCTCACTCCGGCCCAGGTCGACACCGCCGTCGCCGCCGGCGCGCGCTACATCGTGTCGCCCGGATTCAATCCCAAAGTGGTGGAATACTGCGTCAAAAAGGGCGTTCCGGTGACGCCGGGCGTCACAACGCCGTCGCGGATAGAAGCGGCTCTCGAATACGGGCTCAAAGTTCTGAAATTTTTTCCCGCCGAAAACGCGGGCGGAACCGGCATGTTGAAGGCTTTCGCCGGGCCTTACGGAGACAGGGTCTCCTTCATCCCGACCGGAGGAATGAACGAAAAAAACGTGACCGAATATCTCTCCCTCCCGAACGTCCACGCCGTCGGCGGAAGCTGGATGGTGCCCGCCAAACTGATCGAGGCCGGAGACTACGCGGGCGTGGAGCGCCTCTGCCGCGAAGCCCGTTTCCTGTCGCTCGGTTTTTCGCTGCTGCACGTAGGCATCAATCCCGACGGCACGGATGTGCCGGAAAACGCGAAATTTTTGTCGGCGCTGCTCGGGATGCCGTTGAAGGACGGAGACAGTTCGGCGTTCGTCGGCCGCGCGTTCGAGATAATGAAAAAAACGGGACGCGGCGAGCACGGACACATAGCCATCGAGACGATTTCGGTCGAAAGAGCGCTCGAATGGTTCTCCGGATTCGGCGTCAAACCCGTGGAGGAAACCGTCAAAAGCAAGGGCGGCCGCATTCAGTTCGCCTATCTCGACCGCGCGTTCATGGGATTCGCCCTGCATTTGAACCGCAAATAGTTTAAATAAAACCGTCCGCGCGGCTCACTTCGGCTTCCGCGGAACCGGCGTGAAATCGTATGAAGAGTTTGTCTCCGGGCGAAAGAGATGAGGCGTCCGTAACCGCGTGTCCCCGCTCGTCCTTGCAGACGGAAAATCCCCGGCCCAGCACCGCGAGCGGCGACATCGCGTCCAAAGCGGCGGCGGTTTTGGTCAAAAACATTTCGCCGCGTTCCAATGAGGCGTTTATCATCCGCGCAAGCTCGCGCGACGTTTCCCGCAGGCGGTTTTCGTTTTCGTTCAAAACCGCGTTCATTGAGCGCGTCAATTTTTCGGACGCCTGACGCGCGAACGTCCGGTTTCTGAACATCGTGTTTTCCACGCGCGAACGCATGTTATCCCCGCACGCGGACAGGAACGTCATCGTTTCCGCCATATCGGGGAAAACCCGTTCGGCGGCCGCGGACGGCGTAGGCAGGGCGGCGTCCGCGGCGAGATCGGCGAGCGAACTGTCGATCTGGTGCCCGACGCCGGTCACGACCGGCAGCGGGCAGCTTCGTACCGCGCGCGCTATTCTTTCGTCGTCGAAGGGCGACAGGTCGTCCCTTGCGCCTCCGCCCCTCGCCAGTATCACGCATTCGGCGCCCGGAACCCTTCCTGCAAGCGCCAAAGCCCGCGAGATTTGGGGAGGCGCGTCAAGGCCCTGAACGACGGCCGGGATTATCACTATATCTATATAAGGCGCCCGTTTGGAGGACACTTCGAGGATATCTTTGACGGCGGCGCCTGTGGGGCTCGTTATGACTGCGATTTTCGACGGGTATTTCGGAATGGGGCGCTTGTGGCGCGGGTCGAACAATCCCTCGTTTTCGAGAGCCCTTCTCAGTTCCTCGCGCGCTCTCAGCTGAGCCCCAACGCCGAGCGGCGTCAGGCGAGTGGCGTAGAGCTGATAGGAACCGGTTTTCGTGTATACGTCCACGCTTCCGGCGGCTATCACCTCGTCGCCGTCGCGCGGCCAGGAGATCACGTTCACTGAATATGAGCGCCAGAGGACGGCGGCTATCCTCGACTCTTCCCCGGCGAGGGTGAAATATACGTGTCCGCTGCCGTGACGTTTGAAATTCTGAATTTCCCCGCGCACCGTCACCGTTTTGAGCAGCGCTGAGCGATTGATCACGGCTCTTATCGTGTTCGACAGTTCATCTACCGTCTGTATCCCGGCGGGCGCGGCGTCAAAGAGCGCTGGAACCATCTTTGCCCTTCGCGTTTTCGGAATCCCCTTCCGCGTTTTCGACGGAGCGGACGATCCTGCCGAGAACGCCGTTCACGAAACTGCCTGATTCCATCGTGCCGAACATTTTTGTCAGCTCCACCGCCTCGGATATCGCCACGGCCAGAGGCACCTTGCGCTCTATTAGGCCCTCGCACAGCGCGAGCCGTATTGAAGCCCTGTCGACGGCTACCATCCGCTCGGTTCGCCAGCCCACGATATATTCCCTCAGCAAGGAGTCGATATCGTCGGTGTGACGCGCCGCGGCCCGTACCAGGGACGCGGCGTATTCGGCCACGTCTTTCGCCTCTCCGTCCCACGGAAACATTTCGATGGCATCGGAGGCGGAAAGCGCCGGCCGGAGATCCAGTTCATAAATCAGCTGCAGGGCGATTTCCCTCGCCCTGCGCCTTCGTTGAGGCAGTGAATCCTTGCCCAAAAAATCATCTCCTGAAATCTTTCGCTATTTTTTTTATGATATTTTTCCCCTCTTCGGAGAGTATCGTCCAGGAGACGGCGTAGCCGGCGAGCGCCGCGCCGGCTGCCCAAAGAACGCCCCTTACGCCCAGGTTGGCGACAGCCGCGAGCCCGCCGGCCGCAGTCGCCCAAAAGATCGGTTTTTTGAGAATCGGATAGTCGGAAACGTATTCTTCTGGAGTCTCGCGTATCCAGTTGATGCGCGCCGCGATGCCCGTCGGCTCGAAAAACCGCTCGAAATCGCCGGTGACCTCGAGCCTCTTCCGGGGGTCGTCTTTTTCCGGCAGGGTGATATAGATGTTGATGAGGCTCTGATCCCCGACGAAAGATACTTCCCGGCACACGAATTCGGGAGGCAGGAGGTTCACGGCGATCCGGCGAAAAGCCTCTCCGTCCAGCCATATTTTGCCGTGTTTGGTTATCGTCCAGAGAAAAAGCATCGCGCGCCTCCAATCCCGCGGCAAACCGCGTTCGTGACGTCAGATATTTTCGACGCCCGCCGGGTTGTCCCCGACCGGGAATTCTTCCGGGCCGGCCGGTTTGTCGTTGAAAGTTATCCCCTGCACGTAGACGTTTACCGATTTGACCGTGTATCCAGTGAACTTTTCGATCTGGTCTTTCACCGCTTCCTGCACGTCCCAGCACACGTCGGGAATGCGGAGGCTGTATTTTACGGACACGTATGTATCGACCTGGATCTTGGGCGCGTCTCCGTCGGAAATGGCGATTCTGACGCCGTTCGCCGCTTTTCTGCCCATTCTGAGGTTCGCCATGAGGCCGGGATTCGCCGGTTGAATGCCCTCCACGGAGGCCAGCGCCTTTATGGCGAGCTGCGAAATTACGTCCTCGGAGATGCGGATTTTCCCTTCGAGCCCCGTCTGATCGACAGTGTGACTTTCGGGCATTTCCACTTCGACAGCGGGATTTTCAAACTCATCGTTGTTATCCATCTTTAATGCCTCCAATCTCAAAATATGAAGATTTTTTAGTATCTCGTCTTTTTTCGCCGGCAACTCGCTTTATGATAAAAGCGGCATACCGGCGAAACATTCGAAAACAGCGAGCGTCTTACCGCTTGAAAGGTTTCCCGCAATTGGGGCAGAGAAGATCTTCGTCCTCTTCGTAAACGTCCGGCCGGTAAAAAAAGTCTTTTCCGCATTCCGGACAGGTGACCGATTCATATTCTTCCTCTTCGTCGAATTCATCGTCGTCATCGTCGTCGTCAAAATCATCATCATCGCCGAACGACAGCGATTCGTCCCGCAGTTCCTCCACGTATTCCCGCAAGTCGGCATGGCCGGAAGCGATCTCCTCGAGTTCTCCGGTTATGGCATCCAACACGTTCAGAAGCGCTTCGTGAAATTTCGACGTTCCGGTGTTTTCCGTTATATTCTGTCCTTCCGCCAAACCCCGCAAATAAGCCAACCGTTCACGCGCGCTCATCTTTTTTTTCTTCATGTTTTCGTCCCGCTCCTCGCTCATCAGTTTTTTTTGACCCTTTCCAGATACTCGCCCGTACGCGTGTCGACCACGATTCTCTCGCCGTTTTCGATGAAAAAGGGAACCGTTATGACCAGCCCCGTCTCGGTGGTCGCCGGCTTACCTCCCCCTGAAGCCGTGTCCCCCTTGAAACCCGGCGGCGTGTCCGTGACGACGAGTTCAACGGATTTCGGCAATTCTATACCCATGACCCTGTCCTCGTACATATCGAGGCTGACTTCGAGGTTGTCGGTCAGGTATTTCACGGCGTCCGCGAGGACGTCTTCGGATAAAAACACCTGGTCATAGGTCTCCATATCCATGAAGACGTGGTCGCTGCCGTCGCGGTACTGGTATTGCGCGGGTTTTTCGTCGAAAACGATCCTCTCGAAACGCTCGCCCGATTTAAACGACTGTTCGACCGACGACCCCGTTTCCAGATTCCTGAGTTTGCCGCGGACGATGGCTCCCCCGCGCCCCATTTTGTGATGGGAACACTCAAGGATCGACCAAATTCCGCCCTCCCATTTTATCTTGAGCCCGGGCCTGAAATCACTCGTGTCCACTATTTGCGCCATATAAAAACCTCCCGTTGTCCGCGGCGTGTCAAATTTTTCGCGGATTCAATTTTATTTTATCCGAGAAGCCTTTCGAGTTCCCCGGTATCGTAAGAATATGTGAAAGCGTCGGCTCTCGTGATGTGTCCTTCCCACACGAGGCGCGCGAGATCCTGGTCCATGGTGTGCATACCCGTTGCGGCGCCGGTTTGCATGATGCTTTTTATCCGCGACGTCTTGCCCTCCCTGACGCAGTTGCGGACGGCCGGATTCGCGAGCAGCAGCTCCGTCGCCGCCGTTCGCCCGCCGCCCGGAAGGGGCGGCAATTGTTGCGAGCAAACGCCCACGAGTATATTCGCGAGTTGTATTCTGATCTGGTTCTGCTGATGCGGGGGAAATACATCTATTATGCGGTCGATCGTCTGGGCGGCGTCCGGGGTGTGCAGGGTCCCGAGCACCAGGTGTCCGGTTTCGGCGGCGGTCACGGCGGCGGAAACGGTTTCGAGATCTCGCATCTCTCCGATGAGTATGACGTCGGGATCCTGTCTCAACGCCCTTTTGAGGGCCTCGGAAAAACTCTTCGTGTCGCTTCCCACCTCGCGCTGATGGATCACCGACCGCTCCGGGATATACAGATATTCTACGGGATCCTCGATCGTGATTATGTGACAGGATCGCGTCATATTGATCTGTTGCGCGACGGCCGCGAGCGTGGTCGATTTTCCGGAGCCGGTTGGCCCGGTCACGAGAAAAAGCCCCCTCATCTTGCCGGCGATTTCCTCGATCGCCGGAGGCAGCATCAGCTGTCTCACGGTACGGATGTTTGACGTTATGACGCGCAGTGCCGTGCAAAGACTGCCCCGCTCGTACGCGCAGTTGCCCCTGAAACGCGAGCGTAGCTCCTCCGACGCGCGGAACGTGAAAGCGAAGTCGAGTTCCTTGTCTCTTTGAAGCGTCTCCATCTGGCCGGGGGACAGGATTGCGGCCAGCATCCCGAGATGTTCCGCCGGGGTGATCGGCTCGCCTGTGAAATTCAACGTCCCGTCTATCCTGATCGCGGCCGGGATACCCACGCTCAGATGAAGATCGCTTCCATTTCTTTTCAGCGTTTCCTCGAGCAATACATGAATCGGACAAGCCATTCAAGCGAACGCTCCTTATTCGTTGTGGACGGTCAGGGCAAGCGTTTCCTCGACGGAAGTGACGCCGGAGAGCACGTTTCTCATGGCGCTCTGCGTCAAAACGCGCATTCCGTTTTCCATCGCGGCCCGGCGTATCGCCGGCGCCGCGGCGCCCGAATTTATCAGGTCTTTCACCCTGTCGTTCACTTCCATGATCTCGACTATCGCGATACGGCCCTTATATCCGGTGTTGCGGCAGTTGTCGCATCCCACGGGAGCGTACACCGGAATCCCTGGCCGGAGCCCGTAATCGGCCGCTATGTTCCCGGGCAGCAAGTATTCGGCCCTGCACATCGGGCAGAGCCGCCGAAGAAGCCGCTGCGCGGCTACGGCGACGAGCGACGTCGATATCAAATACGCCGCCACCCCCATGTCCAGGAGCCTGACAACGGAACCGGGCGCGTCGTTGGTGTGAAGCGTGGACAGCACCAGATGTCCGGTGAGAGCCGCGCGTATCGCGAGTTCGGCGGTGGGGTAGTCCCTGATTTCTCCGACCATTATCTTGTCGGGATCTTGCCGCAGAATCGAACGGAGGGCTTCGGCAAATGTGAGGCCGGTTTTTTCGTTGACCTGAACTTGATTGATTCCGGGCACCATGTATTCGACCGGGTCCTCCACCGTGATGATGTTCACGTCCGGCCGGTTCAATATTTCGAGCAGGGAGTAGAGCGTGGTGGATTTGCCGGAGCCGGTGGGGCCGGTTATGAGGAATATTCCGTGGGGAGCCGCGATGTTTCTCGCGAGTGCCGCCACGTCGTCCTCGAACAGTCCCAAATTCGCGATGCCCACTTTTGAAGCGCTCTGATCGAGGAAGCGCATGACCGCCTTTTCGCCGTATATGGTGGGCAGCGTGTTGACGCGAAGATCTATGCGCTTGTCGAGGACTTTGACCATGATGCGCCCGTCCTGGGGCTTTCTTCGTTCCGATATGTCCATGCCGGCTATTATCTTCAGGCGCGATATGACGGCCGGGTGAAGCGAGGCCGGATATTCGACGTATTCGAAAAGCGCTCCGTCGACGCGGAAACGCACTTTCGACACACTTTCGTAGACCTCTATATGGACGTCGGATACCCGGTCTTTGACGGCCTGCTCCAAAATGTTGCTCACGAGCCGCACGACGGGGGCGTCATCGGCGGAGACTCCCGCCACGTCCTGCGTGAGCCCCGCCGAGGTGATCGACGTCGCGAAATCCTCCGACGAGGCCTCGAATTCATCTATGGCGGATTTCAGGCTTTCCCGCACCTTGTAGAAATTCATCAGTGCGCGTCTCACGTCCGACGCGGTGGCTATATTTATGTCGAACGCGGCGTTGGTTATCATACGCAGTTCATCAACAGCGATGACGTTCAGGGGATCCGACATCGCTATGGCTATCTTTCCCGATTCGAGAATCGCGAGCGGCACAATTTCGAGCCTTTGGGCCACCGCTTCCGGTATGATTTTAACGGCCTCCGGCGCCGGCTTGTATTCCGCGAGCGATACAAGCGGCAATTTCAACTGCCGGCTGAGCGCGTCCGCCAACTGGCGCTCTGTCAGCCGCTCATTATTGATCAAGATTTCCCCGATACGCATACGGGAAATTTTTTGCTCTTCAAGCGAAGCGGCGAGCGTTTCCCGTGAAATCGCCCCGGCGCTGACAAGCAGATCGCCGAGTTTAATATATCTCCAATTCTCGCGTGATGGGTTGTTCATCGAGGCCACCCCGTTCTGCGCGATGCCGCGCGAAAAAACCAACGCTCATTATATCTTAACAAAAGGGTAGCGCGCAATAAAAACTATAATGGCGTGAATAGCAAAAGTAAGTTCGTCAAATGCAAAAGTAATTCCATTTCTAAATCAACAAGGCATTAATTATCCAAGGCCATGAGGTAATGGAGCGTGTAATCTCCGGAGAGTTTTCAAGTTTAAAAAGCTCATCGACCAAGTGATCCCCCAAAG
>JAIRKI010000049.1 GCA_031260185.1 Synergistaceae bacterium
CAACTCTTGCTATCCCATCATAAGCGACGTCACAAAGGCTGATATTTCCTGCTTCTCTAATGACACAACCCATCTCATGCCACTCGTTGCAACGATGAACGCAATTTTGTGATGAGCCCTTTTTATAGCTTAAATACTGATTTTTAGCAAGAAGATAGCACCATTGTGCATATAAAGATTTTTTCGCAAAAAAGAAATAAGATGCGCGTTTCTGTAGAGTGGTATATATTTGGTCTTGGTCATATACCCTCTCACGTTCCAACCGGTGCGGTATTTTGAGCGGAAGTTGAAGTAAATAATTTTTCCGTCTTCTTCCTGTTCTTCAAGCATTTGTATATATTTTTCAAATAGGGCGGGCGAGGGGACGCCATGGCATATAACGTCTACGGTATAAAGATTGTCATAATCTTTCCCGAAGTAAGCGTGAAGGCCGGCTATCTGACATGGCGTCCCGGAGTAAAGCACTTTCAACCCATGATCGAGGGCTTGCTTTGTTTCGTCAAACGTATCCAGGGTATCGCTCTGTACGTATTTGGAACTTTGCAATGGCGTTATACCGGCAATATCTCGAATGCCTATATGACGGCACACATTGTTTTTATCCAAAGCCGCGCCGAACACAAGCGCCTTGCCCTCAACAAGGAATTTTTCGGCCAAAGCCAAGAATACGCCGCCACTCGCGCTTTCATACAATTTTTTATCATCCAGTTTGTACCTTGCCCCAAAGACTTTCACCGGCGCATTGACAGCCGGGTTGTTGTTTTCCGGGCAACGCTCTTTACAAAGTCCGCAATTCGTACATAAACCCTCGTCAATTTTCGGCGCGGGGAATCCCTCTTCGTCATCAATAACGCTTATGGCACGACATGGACACGTTTGGGCGCAACACCGGCATCCGGTGCATTTCACGGTATCGGTCGGATAAATCATTGGATTCAAGCTCCTTGTATTCTTTATGTCAATTATATACCGCTATATAGGAAAATTCGGCCATTATCGCTCACACTACGGAGAATGACAGTTTTTTCATGTCCCGTTCACCGAAAACCGCCCGGCCGAGTGTTGCCAAATTCGCGGAATTATGATTATAATTACTTTAATGATTCCTGCGGTGCGCGTGTAACGATATATGTCTTGAGCCAACGTTTTATTCCCGCGCAGGGTTGCTCCGGACCGGCGGAAGCGGCACGGGCCGCGCAAGCCAAGGCCCGGGAACCCTCAAATCTTTGACGGAGCGGGTCAAGACAGTTCGTTCACGGCATTGCGGGATTTTTTATTTATCCTGTGTTTTTTCATTCTTCGCCGCCGTAATCCGGCGCGCGGCCCATTCTCCCCGACCTTCCCAGCACTTTCATGGCCGCGGCTTTTTTGTAGGCTTTGAAATTGTCCAGTTTCAGGGTGTATGTCTCGCGCCCGTTCGCCCGCGAGAATCCCTCCACGACGAAACCCGTGAGATATACGTTTTTCGCGCTGTAAAAACTGAAGTTCGACACGAACGATATCCCGGTGTTTTTGGGGTTCAGTATGGTGACGCTCACTACCCCGTCACTGCCCACGAAAAGTTTTTCGTACTTCAGATCGGTTCCCGGAATGACGCCGCTGGGACGGTAGGGCGGCAGTTTGGCTTTTTTCGCCTTGCCTTCCGATATCCCGCACAGGACGAACGCCGACAACAGCAAGGTCAGTGTCATTACGGCCGCCCGGCGCCGTTTTTTTTCATATTCATATGAGAGAGACATGAGCATCACCTTCCTTATATTTTTTTCGGACGATTACATCCGAAAAATTAATGCCGTGGCAATCGCTTACGAACTCGGTAATCGTGAACGCGTGGGCGGCGGACAACATAAGGCGAACTTAAAGGCAGAAACGAAGGCAAGCTGGAAGTTGCCCGTAATTTACCGGCGAATGGAGTACCGTTGGATGTCATTGTCCAAAGTACCGGCTTGTTCCTGAATGAAATCAGGACTCCCGAGGGCTGACGCGAAATTTATAAATCAGCCGTAAGCGATTGCTCTGAAATTAATGCCGGCCGATGTTGTCCGGTACGCGCTTCTGTGATATATTGATTCAGTCGCTTTGTGAGCGATTGATGATTCGGGAGGTGTAAGGACGTGAAAAGGACATTCCAGCCGCACAACACGCGCAGGAAACGCCGCATGGGTTTTCTCGTCCGTTCGGCTACGCCGGCCGGACGGCGGATAATCCGCAACCGCAGGCGCAAGGGCAGACGCCGCCTCGCGGTGTAACGGCGATATAATATCGAGTATATGACGGATCGCGCGGTTTCGTTCTCGCTTCCTTCGTCGAGGCGCCTGAAAAAACAGCGGGAATTTGACGCCGTATTCCGCTCCGGCCGCGCCTTAAAGGGCGAGTTGGTGCGGATTTGTTATCTTTACAGGGACGGCGGCACGCTCGCGGGGGTAACGGTCGGCAAAAAAATCGCCGGCGCTGTCGCGCGCGCGCGCGGCCGCCGTATTTTGCGCGAATCCATACGCAGGTTGCTGCCTTGGCTGAGGGAAGGAATATGGCTTGTCGCGTCTTTGAGAGGGAAAGGGCTTGACAGCAACGCCGTTTCCGTTTATTACGAGATGGCGGGATTGCTGGAAAAATCCGGTATGCTGACGGATGAATGGAACGGCGCCGATTGGCGGGCGGACGACCCACGAATCTCCCGAGAAACGCCGCGATCGCGGCAATAAAAGCGTACCGGAAATTTTTGTCGCCGTTGCTGGGCCCGCGTTGCAGATTTTATCCGACCTGCTCTCAATACGCTTTGGAGGCGTTTCAAAAGCACGGATTTTTCAAAGGCATGATTCTCGCCGCGCGCAGAATAGCTAAATGCGGTCCGTGGAACCCCGGCGGGATTGATCCCGTGCCGGACGATTGTTATCTCTTTAAATTCCGGGGAAGGTGAATGTTTTGGGCGGTATCTGGGCCTCCATAAAATACATGACGAGCGGCCTCATGCAGTCTGTTCTCGAATTTTTTCACAGAATGACGGGCAGTTACGGAATGGCGATAATTCTTTTGACCGTCGCGGTGCGTCTCTTGCTTTATCCGCTCTCTCAGAAGCAGATGACCAGCATGGCGAGGATGCAGAAACTGCAGCCCCGCATGAAAGTGTTGCAGGAAAAGTACGCGGGCAGCAAAGAAAAACTCAACGAGGAAATGATGCGCCTCTACCGCGAAAATAACGTCAACCCGATGGCCGGCTGTCTGCCGATTTTAATCCAGTTGCCGGTGATGATAATCCTCTTCAACGTCCTGATGAACTACAAAGTGGCCGCCAATGCCGCTTTCCTCGGAGTGCCCCTCGAATATTCCGTCTTTCAGGGCCTCGCGCTCGCGACGGACATGCCCCTCGCCGAAGGAGTTTCCGCCGGAATTATCGACGTATTAGACGGCATTTTCACCAACCCCGCCGGGCTTCTTCGCGTCGGGCTTTATCTCCCCGGTCTCGCGCTCACCGGAATAATCACCTTCATGACATGGCTTCAGCAGAAGATGTCCGGCATCGGCGACAATCCCCAAATGGCGACGATGAACATCGTGATGCCTTTCATCCTCGCCTTTATGTGCCTCGGGCTTCCCGGAGGCGTAGTGGTCTATTGGGGGGCCTCGTCACTGATAGGCATCGCGCAGCAATGGTTCGCCGCCAAAAAGGCCAAACTGGAACTCGCCAAAAAACCGACGCTCTTCAAAAACAAACCCGTCGACGGCAAGGGCGAGGTCTTGAGCGTCGCGGAACGCGCGTCGGAGGAAGAGTACGAGGAATACGAAGAAGAAGAAGACGAGTATGAGGAATACGAGGACGACGATGAAGATCAGAGGGGAAAAAGATGACGAACGGCAAAAATACGGAATGCCCGGCTGCCGCTGTCGGTAACGAATCGATGATCCTGGACGCCAAATCTCCGGAAAGCGCGATCGATACCGCCTGCGAGCTTTGGAAAGTGAAAAAGCGCGATCTCGAGGCCGTGGTGCTCGACGAAGGAAAGAGGCTGTTCGGTTTTTTGGGCAGGAAGATGAAAATCAAGGTTACGACGCTGTTCCCGCTGATGTATTTGCAGGCGCGGGATTTCGCCGACTCGCTGCTCTCTCGGTCGGAACTCGATATTGAGGCGCGCCTCGGGGACGACCGTACCATCAGCCTCGATGGAAACGACTCGGCCATAGTCATAGGGCGCCACGGAGAGACGCTGAAAGCGTTTGAGTTTCTCACAAACCTTATATACCGCGCCGACCAGTCGACCCCGAAAATCCGTTTCGACTGCGCCGGCTATCGGGCGCGCAGGGAAGAGAGCCTCATTCACCTCGCGGAAAGCGTTGCGAGGGAAGTGGTTCACAGAAGAGCCCCCGTGAGCTTGGAGCCCATGTCGAGCTGGGAAAGGCGCGTCATTCATCTGGCGCTTCAGAACAACAAAGAGATAAATACGTCCTCGGAGGGCGAAGAGCCGTTGCGCAAAATAGTGATATGCCCGAGCGGGCATTCGGAGCGCCGCGGGAATTTCCACAAGCGGCGTCCGCGCGCCGTCTGACGCGCGAATGATGAACGGGTGAAAACGCGGCGCGATTTCGTGACGCGCCTTAAAAAGGCGGATGAGATGACGAGCAAACCGCTGAAGTTGCCCATCGGCATTCAGACCTTCGGGATAATCCGAACCGAAGGATATCTTTACGTGGACAAAACGAAATATCTGGTGGATCTCATCGACAACGGCAGAATTTATTTTATGTCGCGCCCGCGGCGTTTCGGCAAATCTTTGACCGTTTCCACTTTCGACGCGCTCTTTTCGGGCAAGAAAGAACTGTTCCGGGGCCTTTACGCCGAAGAGTTCACGAATCGGCCGGACTATAAAACATATCCGGTGGTACGGCTGGACATGAGCGACCTCACGGTGGATATGGGCCCCGATGTCCTGCGCGCGTCCATGCTGGCCAGGGTGAAAGAGAACGGGGAACGGCTTGGTGTCAAAATTGGCGACGCCGCGCCCGGCGACGCCTTTTCCGCCTTGCTGAAAAATACGGCCCAAAGGCATCGCTCGCAGACGGTCCTTTTGATAGACGAATACGACAGCCCTATCCTGCAACACGTTTCGGATCATCCCAGGATCGAAAAAATACGCGAAATTCTGAAAAATTTTTACGTGCGAATCAAAGCCGCGGACGAATACCTGCGCTTTGTTTTTATGACAGGGATCAGCAAATTTTCGAAGATGGGCGTATTTTCAGCCCTGAACAACCTTGAAGATATCTCGACGGACAACGCATTCGCGGCAATGCTGGGTTATACGGAGGAAGAGCTGCTGTCCAACTTTGACGGATATCTCGACAAAACGGCGCTTACGCTGGAAATGAGCAAAGAAGACCTCATCGCCCGAATCCGGGACTACTATGACGGGTTTTCGTTCGACGGGAAAACGCGTCTTTACAACCCTTTTTCCGCCCTGAACTTTTTTAAGAAAAGGGAGTTTCTCAACTTCTGGTTCGAGTCCGGCACGCCGTCTTTTCTGGCGGATTACGTCAAACGGCACGATCTGGAGGCGGAAAATTTCAGGGGTTTTCCGACCGACGACGAATTCGCCATGAATGCGGAAATAGAACACGCTCCCCCCGAAAGTTTCCTGTTTCAAAGCGGATATCTGTCAATTCGGGAAAAAATCGGAAGAAAATTGATCCTGGATTATCCGAACATGGAAGTCATGTCTTCCGTGTCCAAACTTTTTTTGCGCGAAAAATTCGAGATACCCGGCGCCGGTTTTGCAACCGCGGAACTGGAGGAATCACTGGCGCGCGGAGACGCCGAAAGCATCGTAAAGACCTACAACGCTTTGCTAGCGAGCCTCCCATACGACATTTACGAGCGTGAAACCAGAAAATACGATGCCGAACACGCGAAAACGGGCGCTTCGGCTGTGCCCTACGCGGAAAGTTTTTTCCACGCGCTGCTCTTCTCGATGCTGTGGTCGTCCCGCGTCAACACCACGGCGGAGAATCATGGTTATAAAGGAAGAAGCGATATAGAGGCGGAAAAGAACGGGTATTGTTACGTCATAGAGCTGAAAGCGGCAGATGGAAAAGAAGCGTCCGAAAAAGCCGCCGAAGCCGCCATGCGACAAATCCGCGAGAAAGGCTACGCTGACAAGCACGCACAAAACGCACAAAAAAATGTGACGCTTCTCGGCCTCGCGGTGGACAAAAAAGCGCGGCGGGTGGAACGAGCCGTAATAGAACGGTTATAGCGATTTTCATACGATTCGTGGTTAAGTGGGACGTTACCCGGAGAACGGACAAGATTCCGCTCGCGCCGGTATCGCGGCCGCCGGAACCGCCATCGTTTTGCTCATTGTCGGTGATGGGTGGTTTGTTGTTGTCGGGCAGCGTGGGTTGGCGCCAGCACGAGAGCATGTTCGCACTATATATAATTCCATTTCTAAATCAACAAGGCATTAATTATCCAAGGCCATGAGGTAATGGAGCGTGTAATCTCCGGAGAGTTTTCAAGTTTATAGCGGTTTAGTATAACGTATACTATATATCGCTCCGTAAATAGCCTATTTTCAGCTGCCTGCAGAATGTTGCATAGTATAGATTATATGAAACCGCTATAAAGAGTACGAACAAACCGGGAAAGAATCTATCGCGTAAAGTGACGTTGACGAGCAAAAATTGGTAAATTTCCAAAGTAAATTTAGAATGGCTCAAAACTACATAAAAGCATTGCTTGGAACGGCGGAACGAAAAAACGGCCGGCGGCTTGCGGAGTATCTTGGCAAGAAGACGCCGTACGCGATACAGCGGTTTCTATACCGCGGACGGTTCAGCGCGGACGAAATAATTCCATTTCTAGGGCGTGTTGACGCTATACAAGAATAGAGTTATAAATTATGCATGAAACTTACTTTAGACCAATACAATAAGATAAAACATGTTCTTCCGGTACAACGGGGTA
>JAIRKI010000056.1 GCA_031260185.1 Synergistaceae bacterium
AACTCTTGCTATCCCATCATAAGCGACGTCACAAAGGCTGATATTTCCTGCTTCTCTAATGACACAACCCATCTCATGCCACTCGTTGCAACGATGAACGCAATTTTGTGATGAGCCCAAAAAATTGATATAATAAATAATATAATAAAACATCAGATAAGGTGACGGGAGTGACGCGCGATCGCCGGAGTGTCGTTGATATCGGGAACAAGAACCGGAAGTATCGATGCGGTCTACAGGGCATCCGGGAAGATGGTTGCCGCCGAAGCGGATATTCTCATGAGGGAGCGGGCGCTCGCGGCGTCGGTTCCGGGTGCTTTGTCGCATACCGTCTATCGGTATGAAATAGGTCCTGACGGCAAACGTTATATAGTCGGCGCGGAAATTTCGATAACGGCTCCCGAGGACGAATTGGCCTTGATTTCCGGTATAAAAAAGCGAGCGGCCATCCTCGATACCGCGGACGGCGAAAAATCGCCCAAGCCCGAATCATCGAAAAATGACAAATCCGACGAGGAAGTCTCGCGCCTCGAGCGGACGGAACGCGAAGTGACAGCGCACGAGAACGCCCACAAAACATCGGCGGGACGTTTCGGCGGCCCTATCAGTTACACTTATACGACTGGTCCTGACGGCAAACGTTATATCACCGGCGGCGAGGTGCCGATACACACTCCGGCCACGAGCGATCCCGAAGAAGCGTTGAGCAACGCGAGACAGGTGATGCGCGCGGCGATGGCCCCCGCCGATCCGTCGGGGCAGGATATAGCGGTAGCCGCTTCCGCCGCCGCCGTGATCTCGGACGCCGGCGCCCGTATGGCCCGCGAGGATGACGGCGCAAGCTCGAAACGCGCGGTAAACCCGGCCCGCGAAATAACGCGCGCCTATTCGGAAAACGGATCCCCCAAGGGTTTGTGGTCGAGAGCGGGGTTCGAAAAAACCTCCGGCGTGGACGAAAACACTTTGCCGCAAAACGGAACGGATGAAATATCCCCAAAAAATTTCCCGAAACCGAAATTGGACATCGCCGTTTAGAAGTGATAGAATTTACCGGCTGAATGAAAGGAATCCGGCCGGGCAGGGGAGATTCCCGGGTTGATAAAAAATTATTCGCAAGGGAGTGTTATCATGGCAACCAGAAGAGAGCCGAGGTTCAAGCTTTGCCGGCGTCTTGGGGTCAATGTGTATGACCATCACAAGGCGTTGAAGAGGGTGAGCGGCCAGGCGCAGAAGGGCGGCCGCGCCGGAAAGAAAACATCTGAGTACGGGCAGCAGTTGATGGAGAAACAGAAGATAAAGGCTTATTACGGAGTTCTCGAGCGTCAGTTCGTCCGTTATTATCAAATGGGGCGGAAAAGTTCCGAGGCGACGGGCGCGGCTATGCTGAAAGCTCTGGAGTGCAGGCTCGACAACATGGTCTACCGCATCGGTTTCGGACGTTCGATCAGACATTCCCGTCAGCTCGTAAACCACGGGCACATTCAGGTCAACGGACACAAAGTCGATATCCCGTCGTACGGTTGCAAGCCCGGCGACGTCATCTCAGTCCGCGAAAAATCCCGCGAGATCGAAAGCGTTCGCTCGTGTTTCCAAGAGTTGAAGCGGTACGACCTCGAATATATAGAGAAAAATTTCGATCAGTTCAGCGGCACACTGACGAAGGAACCTCCGCGCGACAAGATTCCGATCGACGCGAACGAGATAATGGTGGTCGAGTTGTTCTCGAAGTAAAATTTAAACCAAAGAAAATTCCCGGATACGGGAATTTTCTTTGGTTTTTACGCCGATGTCACCGATTTGAGCCCTTCTATTTCGTCGACCGGCAGGGAGAGCACCACGCCCTGCGCCTTGGTGTTCATGCCGCAGGCTTGCGCTATCGCTTTCATTATGCCGGTTTTCATCTCGTGGCGGGTCAGTATGACGACTATATCCTTTTCCATCTGGGGGGTTATTCCGAAGAATTTCGTCTCGTCGTCCACGTCGCACTTTCGCCCGTGAAGCACCGTGCCGCCCCGCGCTCCCGCTTCCTTGGCCGCCGTCATCAGCGTGTCGGTATACCCCTGGTTTATTATGGAAAGTACCATGTCGTATTTGGCCGTGATTTTTTCCGCGTCCATTTTTTCGTCGTCTCCCTTTGGCTCAAAATCTATGGCGATAAGTTTAAGTGCCGCCCCCGAAACTCCCGAAAGCGGCGCAGTGAAGCCTATGCCTCTCCCCGGTTTCGAGAGGTTTATTTTTCCCGCTATCAGACGCAGGAGCGCGCCCGCTTCATAATTCGGGACCAAGCAACAGAACATTGACTTATCGACGGAGTTGAGGCCGAGGAGCGCCATCACGTCCGAGGCCGCGGTGCCTTCCCCGAATGTTATGAAATGAAAGCGGATATGTTCTTCCTTCAGGATTTTCTCCATCTTTTTCGTCCGTGCCCGATCGACGATCACACACAGCAATTTCAATACGAGCGGTTTATTGTTGCCCATCCGAATCTTCCTCCCCGTAATTGACGATATCGTCGGTCAATTCCGCGCCGGCGGCGACTTCGTTCTCCTCCGCGACCCTCGCCTGGCGGGCGTAAATCATGCCCAGCAGTTGTATGGTGATGAGCGGCGTCATGGCGACCATCGCCACGACGCCGAAGGCGTCCGTCATGACGTTGCCCCCGACGCTCTCGCAAGCGCCCATCGCGAGAGGGATCAAAAACGTGGAGGTCATCGGCCCGCTTGCCACTCCTCCGGAGTCGAAGGCGATGCCGGTAAAAATTTTCGGGGTGAGGAACGTGAGGGCGAGGGCCAGCGCGTAGCCCGGTATCAGGAGCCAGAATATCGACAATCCCGTCAATATTCGAAGCATTGACAGCGCGAGCGAGACCGCCACCCCGATCGAAAGCGACAGTTTCATCGCCCGCCGCGAGATCGCCCCGCCGGATATTTCCTCGACCTGTTTGTTCAACACATGCACGGCCGGCTCCGCTGCCACTATGTAGTAGCCCATCACCATCCCGAGAGGGATCAGCGCCCACCGGTATTCGCTCGCCGCTATCTCGCTGCCGAGAAGGTGTCCCACCGGTATAAAGCCCACGTTCACGCCGGTTAGGAAGAGCACCAGGCCGGTGAGCGTGTAAAGAAGGCCGATTCCAACCGTCATGAGCTGTTTTTTGGAAAAACTTTTGAAAACCAACTGAAAGAACAGGAAAAATATCACTATCGGCGACAGCGCGGTCAGCACCTCCGTCAGGTACTCGGGCAATCGCGCGACGTATTGCAGGACGACGTCCCTTGTCGTCACCACGTCGGCCAATTCGACAGGCATATACGCGGCGTCCCCCGGATTGAAGCCGATGCCCAGAAGAAGCACCGCCATGATCGGCCCCACGCTGCATATCGCCACGAGGCCGAAACTGTCGTCCTGCGAGTCCTTGTCGTTGCGCGCCGCCGAGAGCCCTATGCCGAGGGCCATTATGAATGGCACTGTTATGGGCCCGGTGGTGACGCCTCCCGAGTCGAAAGCCACGGAGAGAAACTCCCTCGGGGCGAACGCCGACACTCCGAACATCAATATGTAGAAGAACAACAGTATATAGTTGAGTCCGATATGAAATACCACACGAAGCGTCGCGATGACGAGAAACAGCCCCACGCCGAGAGCCACCGTGCTGATGAGAATCTCGTCGGGGATGGCGGCTACCTGGCCTGCCAGCACCTGCAAATCCGGTTCCGCCACTGTCACGATGAAACCCATGAGAAAACTGACCAAAACGACAAACCATAACTTATGCGATCTTACAAACTGCGCGCCCACCGTCTCGCCCATCGGCATCATCGCGACGTCGGCCCCGAGTGAGAAAAATCCCATGCCGATGACGAGGAGCGCCGCCCCCACCAGAAACATTACCGTGGTTCCTATCGGTATAGGCACCGCGTAACTGCTGAGGACGAACACGATTATCGAAATGGGCACCACGGAGGAGAGCGCTTCGAGCGTCTTTTCCTTGAGCTTCTTGTTCATTCGGTCACCTCCAAACCTCGAACATAAGGATACCATATTTTCGGTACAATGGTGAATCGACCGGACGGGGTCTCTCGTAGTGAGCGCGAGGACGCGCGTCCCGCATATCTTACTCTTGAAATGTGGTCATCAAAAAGCTGAACTTTTTCCCCGATAAGCCGGTCTATAATGGCTTTATCTTTAATGACTATACAATTAGCTAATAATATGATGTAATTCCATTTCTAAATCAACAAGGCATTAATTATCCAAGGCCATGAGGTAATGGAGCGTGTAATCTCCAGAGAGTTTTCAAGTTTAAAAAGCTCATCGACCAAGTGATCCTCCAAAGCG
>JAIRKI010000101.1 GCA_031260185.1 Synergistaceae bacterium
AACAAAGGAAGCATCGTTTTTATTCGATTTTCTACAATACTATCCATAGTTTCAATCCTCATTCTAAAACTATAAACAGTATAAACCATTCCAATCTATAATTATAAGTTATTTTCTTACAGTTCCTTATAGAAATCCCAACTCATCAAGCTGTGGTTTGAGGACTCTCACTGACTCTATCCTCTATTCCCTCTATTCATCTCCCTCGTTTCGACCCGGCTCCAGAAATCAACGACATTTTGGATTCGTCCGTCGTCGCTCGTTATCGCAACATCATCTGGCCGATAGCGGGCACAGTCACTTCGCCGTTCGGCTGGCGCGTCCATCCGGTATTTGGCGAGCAACGCTGGCATAAGGGCATTGACATCAGCATAGAATACGGGGCTCCGGTACTTGCCGCAAAAAGCGGGAAAATCATCTATGCCGGGTGGATTGAGGGTTATGGTCAGACGATAATAATCGAACACGACGGCATATATTCTACGCTTTATGGGCATAATTCGGAATTGCTCGTTACCCAAGGAACATTTGTACGGCAGAGTCAAGTCATCGCGCGAGCGGGAAATACAGGAACGACAACGGGATCTGTTTTGCACTTTGAGGTACGGGAAAAAGGCAAGTCTGTCGATCCTATTAGATTTCTGAAATGACAGAAAATGTCCGATTCAAAAATAAAAACTACATATTTTCTACACAAACTTTCGGTATATTTCCCATGAAGAATTTAAGGGTTGAAAATCAACACACGAAAAAGGAAGTGTTTCTCATGAATCGGAAAATCAGGACGGAAACGCTGCGTATCGACGGAATGACTTGCGCGGGATGCGAAAACAGAATCCTCAAGAAATTGAAATCCGTAAAAGGGGTCGTCTCGGCCGACGTGAGCTACGCAAAGGGAACGGCGCGGGTCGGTTTCAGCGGCGAAACGGAATTGAAAACCATCATATCGGCGATAGAAAGCCTCGATTACAAAATCGCGGGCCCCGGAGAGCAAAAAAATCCGGCATCCGAGCGAAATGATTTTATCGGCGCGTTGATGCTGATAGCCGCCCTCTATCTCTTTTTGAACGGCATGGGCGGCGGCATACTCGGCGGGATATTCAATTTCTTCCCGCAGGCGGAGGCCGGAATGGGATATTGGATGCTCTTCACGGTGGGGCTTCTGACATCCGTGCATTGCATCGCCATGTGCGGCGGGATAAATCTTTCGCAGGCTCTTTCGGGAAAAAACAGTGGCGCCGCGGCGGATAAAAGCCTCGTGTCACGCGCCAATTTCAGGCCAACGGTTTTATACAACGCAGGCAGGGTGATTTCCTACACGATAGTTGGAGGAATGGTCGGAGCGCTGGGTTCGGCCGTCAGCTTCTCGGGAGCGATGAAGGGCGCCGTTCAGCTCGCGGCGGGTATTTTCATGGTGATACTCGGCTTGAATATGCTCGGAATGTTCGGTTTTTTGAGAGCGCTGACGCCGAGACTGCCGAAGTTTCTGACGTCGCGGATGGAACGCGAAAAGACGGGCAAAGGCCCGCTGTTCGTCGGCCTGCTGAACGGCTTGATGCCGTGCGGGCCGCTGCAGGCAATGCAAATTTACGCCCTTTCGACGGGCAGTCCGGTCAAGGGCGCGCTGTCGATGCTCGCGTTCAGTTTGGGCACGGTTCCTCTGATGTTCGGGCTCGGGGCGTTCGGTTCCCTGATGAGCAAACGGTTCGCCGGCAGGGTGATGAAAGCCGGGGCGATATTGGTGATAATTATGGGCGTCGTCATGTTCAATAACGGAACAGCGCTGTCGGGGCTCGATCTCGCCGGGTTCGATTTTTCAGGCGGCTCCGTTCCGAACGCGCCCGCTCCCTCGCCGCGGGCGGATTCCCCGGGAGAGGCAACGGTAAACGCGAACGGGATTCAGGAAATAACGACGCCGCTCAAAAGAAGGGGATACCCGTCGGTCACAGTGAAAGCCGGAACTCCCGTCCGCTGGAACCTGTCCGCCGAAAAGGGAACGATAAACGGCTGCAACAACGCGATCGTCATACCGGCGTTCAACATAGAAAAAAGGCTGAACGTCGGCGACAACATCATCGAATTTACCCCGACGAAAGCGGGTAAATACAGATACAGCTGCTGGATGGGCATGATAAGGGGAACGATCACCGTGACGGACGCCGACGCGGCGGACGCGCCCGCGGCTCCGCCCGGAGCGGCGGAAGCCGCGGAACCGGAGCCGAACGCGGGCGATGATTTCGCGGCCCCGTCGTGCGTTTGCTGCGGCGGTTTCTGAAAAGGAAATTTATGAAAGGAGGGGTTTATATGATTCGTGAAGTGATTCGGATAAACGGAATGGCGTGTCCGGGGTGCGCGAAAGGAATTGAAAAAGTCGTCGGAGGTTTAAACGGGGTCAGGCGGATATCCGTCAGCTTCGACAAGGGGGAGATGTCGCTGGAATATGACGAGCGGAGATTGCCCGGGCCATTGTTGCGTGAAACCATAAGCGAGATCGTAAACGACGTGGTTGAGGAGACCATGCGCATGTCGCTCAGCGTGCCGGTTTATGGGTTGAGCTGCCCCGAATGCGCGGCGAGAATCGAGGAAATTCTCACGGAGAAAGAAGGCGTGATCAACGCGTCCGTCAATTTCGGGATGGGAAGGGCAAAAGTGGTTTACGACCCCAAAAGAACGGATCTCCAACATTTAAAGCACGTCATTGAAAACGCGCGGTGCGATGGCAAAAATCACATGGAAATCGCGGTAGACGGAAATTATTCTTGCGGATGCTGTGATTAATTTGATTTAAGTTCGGCGTGACAGGGGGAATCGATACGATGCGGAACACTTTGACAATAAGCGGAATGACGTGCGCGGCCTGCGCGAAAAGGATCGAAAAAGTTACCGGCAGGCTCGGCGGAGTTGCGAAAGCGACCGTAAATTTCGCCACCGAAAAATTGACGGTCGAGTATGACGAGGCGGCGCTCAAATTGTCGGCGATAGAGGAAGCGATAACCGGAATAGGTTACGGCGTGGTTTCGGAAAACAAAAAAAACGAGGTGACGATACCGATCGGCGGAATGACGTGCGCGGCCTGCGCGCGGCGCATCGAAAAAACGGTGTCGAAAATCGGCGGTGTGACGCTCGCGTCGGTCAATTTCGCCACGGAAAGGGCGGCGGTAACGTATGACCCAAAATCGATAAAACTCTCTCAAATAAAGGAGGCGATATCCAAATTAGGTTACACCCCGCTCGACGTCGAAAGAAAGGGGACTGTGGACGAAGATCGCGTTCGCAAGGAGCGGGAGATCGATTCGCTGAAAAAGAAATTCATGGTATCCGCGGTATTCGGCGTACCGCTTCTTTACATAGCGATGAGTTCGATGCTGTGGTGGTGGCCGTTTCCGACGCCGAGAATACTCTATCCGATGCAGTATCCTCTGAACTACGCGATAGTACAGATAATTTTGACGATTCCCATCGTCATCGCGGGAAGAAAGTTTTATTCCGTCGGGTTCAGTGCTTTAATCCAAAGAAGCCCCAACATGGATTCCCTGATAGCTATAGGCACGTCGGCGGCGCTGATTTACAGTTTCTACTCCACGTATCAGATACTCATCGGCAATTTCGGAGCGGTGGAGGGCCTCTATTTCGAGTCGGCCGGCGTCATCATAACGCTCATCCTGCTCGGCAAATATCTGGAGGCGGTGTCGAAGGGGAAGACGTCCGAAGCCATAAAAAAACTCATGGGGCTTGCGCCGAAGACGGCGATCATCGTTCAGGACGGCAAAGAAACGGAAATCCCCATCGACGAAGTCGAGATCGGTCACGTCATCGTGGTCAAACCGGGCGGAAAACTCCCGGTCGACGGCGTGATAATCGAAGGACATTCGTCGGTGGACGAATCGATGCTCACCGGGGAGAGCATACCGATAGACAAGAAACCCGGCGACAAGGTTTTCGCCGCGACGATCAACAAAAACGGGGTGATTCGTTTCGAGGCGACGAAAGTCGGCAGCGATACGGCGCTCGCGCAGATAATCAAACTCGTGGAGGACGCCCAGGGCTCTAAAGCCCCGATTGCGGCGATGGCTGATATCGTATCGGGGTATTTCGTGCCGGTAGTCTGCGTCATAGCCGTAGTAGCGGCCATTGCGTGGTATTTCCTCGGGACTCCGCCGGCTGGTTGGACGCGCGTTCAATTTGCGCTCACCATTTTTATAGCGATCCTGATAATAGCCTGTCCCTGCGCCCTCGGACTCGCGACGCCGACGGCCATCATGGTGGGCACGGGCAAGGGCGCCGAAAACGGTATCCTGTTCAAGGGCGGCGAAGCGCTGGAAACGACGCACAAGCTGAACGCCATCGTGTTCGACAAAACCGGAACTTTGACCGAAGGGCATCCGGAGGTCACGGACATAGTCGTCGCCAGGGGCTCGGACGTTCGGGATGAAAATCATCTTCTTCAGATAACCGCTTCGGCGGAAAAAAATTCCGAGCATCCTCTCGGCGAGGCGATAGTGAGAAAAGCCGAGGCCGAGCGCCTCGATTACCTCAAAGTCGATAATTTTCAGGCGCTCACCGGTCTTGGGATAGAAGCGGCTGTCGACGGCGGCATATTTTACATCGGAAACCGGAAGCTGATGAAAGAGCGCGGCGTCTCTCTCGAAAATCTGGAGAAAGAGTCCGACCGCCTGGCCGAAGAGGGAAAAACCCCGATGTACGTCGCGCTGAAAGATAAACTCGTCGGCATAATAGCCGTGGCCGACGTTTTGAAAAAGAGCAGCGCGGAGGCGATCGAAGCTCTCAAGTCGATGGGAATCAAGGTCGCGATGATAACGGGCGACAACAAAAAAACCGCGGACGCTATCGCCCGTCAGGCAGGCATCGATATGGTCCTGGCGGAAGTTCTGCCGCAGGACAAGTCAAACGAGGTGAAAAAACTTCAAAACGGGGGTATGCGAGTCGCGATGGTCGGCGACGGCATAAATGACGCGCCCGCGCTCGCCCGGGCGGACATAGGGATTGCGATAGGTTCCGGCACGGACGTCGCGATTGAATCGGCGGATATAGTGCTGATGAGGAGCGACATCATGGACGTCCCGACGGCGATCGCCCTGTCCCGCGCCACGATACGCAACATCAAGCAGAACCTGTTCTGGGCTTTCGCCTACAACACGGCGGGTATTCCCGTGGCGGCGGGGATACTGTATATTTTCGGCGGGCCGCTCTTGAATCCGATACTCGCGGCGGCGGCGATGTCGCTCAGTTCGGTATCGGTGCTCACAAACGCTTTAAGGCTGAAGCGGTTCAAATAGGCAAAAAACCGCGGGGCTCCGCCCCGCGCCCCGCCGGGGGTCGAATCCCCCGGACCCCATTTCAATTTTTTTTATTTTCATCCGCAGGATGAAAATAAAAAAATAATACGAGGGGTCAAGGGGACCGGGTCCCCTTGCGGGGTACGGGGCAGAGCCCCGTTGGTTTCAGGATTTTAAAAAAATATTGGGGGAATGTGAAATGGTATGGAAAAACATGCGAAAAGCGATATTGGCGGCGTTGTCGGTCGGGATATTTTCGCTCGTCACGCCGGACAGGGCAAGCGCGGCATTCAACACCGACCTTGTCGGACGGGCGGCGATAACGTCGTTCGGCGAGATGCTGTGGGCTTTGGAGTTCCCGCCTGTCGTTGACGAAACGGACAAAGTGTGGGTGCTGACCGGCCCGGACGGTGACGCCGCTTTCTGGTGGCGCAGGGAGGCGAAGCCCGGCCGCATGTTCGACGCGTACCTCTGTTTCGACGCCGAGCCGTTCGTGAACGCCGGCCTCGATTTGAGCAAACTGCCGGGGCACATGAAGGGGATGTTGGACGACAGGGGCAAGCTGATGGTGGGCAAAAAACTTTCCGGCAAGCCGTTGGAATACGACGGCGAAATAACCCCGCTCTCGTCGTTCGAGCAAATAGTGAGGCTCGACAGGGAATCGGTAGGCTATCACTCCGCTCTCGACCATTACGGAATAACCGTGGCCGACGGGTCGTTGTTCGAGTGGGCGAAGGACATGAGCAAGAACGACAAGGATATAGTGTTCGTGATCGACCCGAAAATTTTCATCGACGCCGGCGTCGATCCGCTTAAAGTCGAAGGCTGGGCATACGCGAAAGTCCCTCTGGAGGACGCCAGGGGACGCAAGTTCGATGCCGAGAAATTTCTCAAGCCGTTCGACTTGAAATAATTATTTTGAATGAAAAACGGGGGAATTGCCGAAATGGACTCTGTAACCTTTAACGTGGACGGAATGTCGTGCGAACACTGCGTGAAGGCCATTGTCAAAGCCATAGGGGAATTGCCGGGTACGGGCGATGTCATTGTGGATTTGGAAAACAAAAAAGTAACGGCGGCTTTCGACGGGGGCAAAGTCAGCGCCGGTCCGATAAGAGCGGCGATAGAGGATCAGGGGTACGACGTGATCGGATAAACATGAACGCGATACGGGGGAGCGGCTGACGCGCCCCCGTATCGAAAAAAAATGAGGGGATGTGTCAAAATGAAAAATATTACAAGAAAACTCTGTCCGGGTAAGTTGATAATCGCGGCCGCGCTGGCGATTTTCGCGGCGTTCCCGGCGTTTTCCGCCGGCGCCGAAATACTGCCGGACGGCGGATTGTTCATCCCGGCTGGCGAAGTCACGGAGAAAGCGGTGTTTTATCCTCTGAAAATCGACGGGGTAGATATGGAGGTATTCGCAGTCAAAGCTCCCGACGGCACGATACGGACGGCGTTCAACACCTGTCAGGTCTGCTACGATTCGGGCGCTGGTTATTACGCGCAGGAAGGCGACGTATTCGTGTGCCGGAACTGCGGAAACCGTTTCAGTACGAGCGACATAGAAATTGTGAAGGGCGGATGCAATCCCGTGCCCATACTGCCGGAGCATAAAACCGCGGATGAAAATGGCATTACAATCCCGAAGGAATTTCTCGCCCGGGCGAAAGTGATTTTCATAAACTGGAAATATTAGAGAGGCGTTTGTCGGTCAGGGGAGGGGATGTAAATGAACCGCGCGAAAAAATACAACGCTCTCCCCTTATAGCGGTTTGATTTATTATATACTATACTCATTTTTTGCGAACCATCCGGAAATATCCGCCGGAGAAACAAGGTCGAGAGCTTTACCAATGGCAAAATCGAGTGATTGTTTTGT
>JAIRKI010000109.1 GCA_031260185.1 Synergistaceae bacterium
GGAGGATCACTTGGTCGATGAGCTTTTTAAACTTGAAAACTCTCCGGAGATTACACGCTCCATTACCTCATGGCCTTGGATAATTAATGCCTTGTTGATTTAGAAATGGAATTATATCTGTCGTTCCGCCAAAGAAAAACCGAAAAAATCCGTGGGAGTACGACCGTGAGCGTTATAAACAAAGGAATGAGATCGAACGATATTTCCCGCGTCTGAAGAGATTCAGGAAAATCTTCACGCATTGCGACAAGTTGGATGTAATGTTTTGTGGATTCATATATTTTGCGGTGATTATCGATGCTATAGCCGGTTATAGCTAATGTGAACATGCTCTAGAATATCATACATGAAACTTTTTGAACGCAGGATTTTCAGTGTGCTTCATAAACGTTTCAACCTGTGATATCATAGCGTACATGAACGAGAAACTCGGGATTCGAAATGTCGTGCTCGCGGGATTGTTCACGGCGATGATATTCGTGGTGACGGCTTATTTCCCCAGAATACCTACGGTTCGCGGTTACATCCACGTCGGAGACTCGGTGATCTACATCGCCGTCTGTCTCCTGAATCAACCCGCGGCGGCGATATCCGCGGCGCTCGGCGGTTTTTTGGCCGACGCGCTCACGGGATATGTCGCCTGGGTGCGGCTGGCGTGGATAAGGCGGGCCTGAAAAACCGTTTCACCGGAGCCAAATGACGCAACCACGGGCAGAACCTCGGGCGCTGCCCAAACCCGGCAGGGAGCTTGCTCCCTGCCGGGTTCGGGCAGCGCCCGAGGTCTTGATCCTTCGGTTCGAGGAGGAACTCAAAAAATGTCCAACCTGTGGGATGGAAGATTCGAGAACGAAATGGCCGGCGCGGTGGCGGAATTCAACGCGTCGATAGGTTTCGACAAACGCCTTTATGATTGTGATATCGACGGAAGCGTGGCGCACGCGGCTATGCTCGGGGAGACGGGTATAATCACGCGCGGCGAGAGCGACAGGATAATCGCGGCTCTCGAGGAGATCAGGCGCGATATCGCGGACGGCAAGATAACCTTCAGCGTCAGGCAGGAGGATATTCACATGGCCGTCGAGGAGGAGCTGACAGCCCGCATAGGCGATGCCGGGAAGAAACTACATACGGCGCGCAGCCGCAACGATCAGGTGCAAGTCGACGTGAGACTTTTTTTCATGCGTGAGACGAAGGCGATACTTGAGGAACTGATACGGCTCGAATCGGCAATCCTCGAAAAAGCGAACGGCAACCGGGAGGAACTCATAGTCGGCTTCACGCATATGCAACACGCCCAGCCGGTCACCGTCGGATTCCACCTCATGGCGTATTTCCAGATGTTCCGGCGCGACATGGAGAGGCTCGCCGACGCCCGCCGGCGTGCCGACAAAAATCCTCTCGGCTCAGGCGCGTTGAGCGGGACGGCGTACCCGATAGACAGGGACATGACGACGAAGCTTCTTGGCTTCGGCGCGCCGGCGGAGAACGCGATGGACGCGGTGAGCGACCGCGACTACATCATCGAATTTCTCGCGGCGGCGGCGATTTCGATGATGCATGTATCGCGCGTCGCCGAGGAGTTCGTCTACTGGAATTCGTCAGAGTTCAAATTCATCGCGATAGACGACGCTTTCTGCACGGGAAGCAGCATGATGCCGCAGAAGAAAAACCCCGACGTCGCCGAGTTGCTGCGCGGCAAAACGGGAAGGGTTTATGGCGGTCTCGTCGCGATGCTGACGGTGATGAAGGGGACGCCGCTGGCGTTCAACAAAGATTTTCAAGAGGACAAGGAGCCGCTGTTCGACGCCGTCGACACGTGGAAGGCGTCGATCAAAATATTGCGCGAGATGATAATGAAGACCCAATACAGACGCGAAGAGATAGACAAACATCTCGCGGCCGGGTTCATGAGCGCCACCGACTTCGCCGACGCGCTGACGAGGCAGGGAATCCCATTCAGAGAATCGCATAACATAGTGGGGCGCGTCGTCAAACTCTGCGAGAGCCGCGGATGCGATTTCAAAGACATTAAAAAAGACGATCTACTCGCGATAGACTCGCGCTTCGAATGGCTTACGATACCCGACCTGTCGGCGCGCGGCTTGGTGAACGCCCGCGCGAGTTTCGGCGGGACCGCCCCCTCCGAGGTGGAACGCCAGATAAAAACCTGCCGGGCCTGGCTCGATGGGATAAAACGTTGACTTTACCTCTCGCGGCGTCCATACTACAATAACATCACGCATCGGCGTAAGGAGTGATTCGCATGACACGTACAATGGACGAAAAAATTCTTACCGAAGTCGGCACCAACGAATGGCAGGTGGTCGTGTTCCTGCTGGGAAATCAATATTTCGCCATAAATGTCGACAAAACGAGGGAAATCCTTCGTTGGTCGGGCGTTCGCGACATCCCTCAGACTCACCCGGCGATGAAAGGCATCACGACAATTCGCGGGGAAGTCATACCCCTCATAGAC
Source organism: Synergistaceae bacterium (assembly GCA_031260185.1). Taxonomy (GTDB): domain Bacteria; phylum Synergistota; class Synergistia; order Synergistales; family Synergistaceae; genus JAIRKI01. Next base: position 2,477 of record JAIRKI010000109.1, read on the forward strand.
CTCAGAACATATCTCGGCATCACGCCGGGCGTGGAATTGGACGACGCCAAACTGATAGTGGCTGAATTCAACAAAATGAAGCTCGGTTTCGTGGTGGACGGAGTCGACAGGATATACCGCATAAACTCCGACGAACTCGACGCGACGCTGACCGGCACGTTTTTGGGAGAAAATTCCCTGTACGTCATAAAACGCGAGGGACGCAACATACTGCTCCTCGATTACGAACGCATAATGCAGATGGTGAATCCGGGCTTCGCCGACCAGTTCAAGGTCGATGACGGGATTTCCTTCGACTCCTTGGGCGCGCTGGGCAATCTTGACGAATATAAGATATTGGTGGCTGAGGATTCGCCGCTCATCCGGAAGCTGATACAGGATGTTCTCGTATCCGGCGGATTCCGCAACCTGGAGGTCGTGGAACACGGAAAAGCGGCCTGGGACAGACTGATCGAGGACGGAGACGATTTTGACATACTGCTCACCGACATAGAGATGCCCAAGATGGACGGGCTGACCTTGACGCGCCGGGTGAAAGAGGACAAGAAGCTCTCTCGCATTCCCGTGGTGGTTTTTTCGAGCGTCATGGCCGAAGACATAAAGCGCAAGGCTCAGAGCGTCGGCGCCGACGCGCAGATAATCAAGCCCGAGATGACCAATCTGCTCGAAAATGTCATAGAACTTTTGGGTAAAACGCCAAAGGCCGCGCGCTCTCTCGCTTCTTGATTTCTGTATGGACGGTTCGCCGGAGGAGCGCTGACACCGTGTCCTACGACAACGAAAAAGATATTTTCTTGCGCGGCTGCCTGCAAGTCTATACCGGCAACGGCAAAGGAAAGACCACGGCGGCGATAGGGCTCGCCGTCAGGGCTCTCGGGGCCGGTATGGATGTTTTTTTCGGCCAGTTCGTGAAAAGTGGCAAATACAGCGAGACAGCGATCCTCGCGAGTTTGAAAAATTTGGTCTTGAGGCAGTACGGCGCGGAAGGGTTCATAATGGGCAAACCGAGAGCTTCCGACATCGAGGCGGCGTCGAGGGGCGTGCGTGACGCCGCGGACGCGCTCGCGGGCGGCGGATTCGGTCTCGTGGTGCTTGACGAAGTGAACGTCGCGTATTCGCTCGAAATGATAAGCCTGGCGGAACTTTTGGCGCTTGCCGCGGCGCGGGGCGACCGCACGGAACTCGTGATGACCGGAAGGGGCGCTCCCCCCGAGTTGATTGAAGCCGCCGATCTGGTCACCGAGATGCGCGAGATAAAGCACTATTTCAAGACAGGATTGAAAGCCCGCAAGGGTATCGAAAGCTGAGAGACATGGGCAAAGGATTACGGACTCGCCGGATTATGGCTTCGGAAGAGTCCGCACTGAAACTTGTCCGGCTTGCGGCATCGGAAGCTGCTAAAAAGTGGACGATGCCGATTCGTGGCCGGAAGGCCGCCTTAAATTTCTTCCTGATCCAGTTTGAGGACAAAATCGAAAATATTGCCTAATTGTCAGAATATTATAGCGGTTTCATATAATCTATACTATAACAGCATTCTGTAGGTAGCTGAAAATAGGCTATTTACGGAGCGATATATAGTATACGTTATACTAAACCGCTATAATTCACACAGTTTTCTTGACAGACTCAAATTATATAACGGATCGGTCGGCCGCTATGAGAACGATGACACCGCTTCATAGCGGCCGTTGCGGGGAGCAGTGCGGATAAACCGGCAAAGTTTTCCTAAAATGTTCTCCTGCCCGATTTATCATCACTCTGCGCTTTCCTCGATCGCACATACCTGTCAATCGCCATTGCCGACGCTTTGCCGGCGCCCATCGCGAGAATGACGGTTGCCGCCCCGGTCACGATATCCCCTCCGGCGAAAATCCACTGAACCGAGGTCTCTCCGGTATCCGGGTTGGCTTCTATGTAACCCCGTTTATTGAGCTTCAGTCCGGGACACGCGGAGAGCAGAACTTTGTTTGCCTCCTGGCCTATGGCTTCTATCGCGGTGTCGGCCTCTATGAAAAATTCGCTTCCCGGAATCGGAACCGGTCGTCTGCGTCCGGACGCATCCGGTTCGCCCAGTTCCATTTTTTCGCATGTGACGCCCTTGAGGCTGCCGGTTCCGTCATCCGCGTACTCCGTCGGATTTGAAAGCCAGTGAAACGAGATTCCTTCCTCCAGCGCGTGGTGGTATTCCTCGACGCGCGCCGGAAGTTCGGCCTCCGACCTCCTGTAAATTATGCCGACAGCGTCGGCCCCAAGGCGCATCGCGGAACGCGCGGCATCCATGGCGACATTTCCGCCGCCGATGATTACGACCCTCTTCGACTTTTTAATCGGGGTGTTGTAATCGGGGAACTCGTATCCGCGCATCAGGTTTATTCTCGTTAGATATTCGCTGGCGGACGATACCCCGTTGAGAGCCGTGCCCGGTATTCCCTGAAAGCGCGGAGCGCCGGCCCCCACGCCTATAAAACAGGCGTCGAATCCGCTTTCTATCTCACCGATGGTTATAGTGCGGCCGACTATGGCGTTCGTGACTAATTTGACCCCGAGATTCGTTATCGACCTTATCTCATGTTCGACAATCGATTTCGGGAGCCTGAACTCAGGTATACCGTACATCAGGACTCCGCCCGGCGCGTGCAGCGCCTCGAAAATCGTCACGTCATAACCCATTTTCACGAGATCTCCGGCGACAGTCAGTCCGGACGGCCCAGAACCAACCACGGCCACTCGCCCGATTTTTCCGTTCTCGGCCGCGCCTTCGGCCTTCTGCGCGGATTGCCGCGAGTAGTTACGGTCGGCCACCAGGCGTTCCAGTTTGCCTATGGCGACCGGCTCGAAACCTTTGGCGCGGCCGAGACGGCATACGCCCTCGCACTGCGTCTCCTGCGGACAGACTCTTCCGCAGACGGCGGGCAGGTTCGTATAACGCGACATGACGTCAGCCGCGCGCGTCATATCCCCGTCCTTTATCGCCAGTATGAAGGCCGGAATATCTATGGACACGGGACAGCTTTCTACGCACGGAGCGTCGCGGCATTGAAGGCATCGCGCGGCTTCCTCGCGCCCCTCGTCCTCCGTGTAACCCAGGCAGACCTCACCGAAATTTTTCACGCGCTCATTCGGATTCTGTTCCCCTATAGGCGTTCTGGTTTTATTCACCGCCATAACGCAACCCCCGTCTCGTATCTTTCCATGGATATCTTTTCCTCGTCGCGGTACTGCCCCATGCGATTCATGAATTCATCCCAGTTGACTTTCGCGCCGTCGAACTCGGGACCGTCTACGCAGCCGAACTTTATCTTCCCTCCGACCGAGAGCCTGCATCCTCCGCACATGCCCGTTCCGTCGATCATTATCGGGTTCATCGATACCCATATCGGAATGCCCAGTTCGGATGCAGTGAAAGAACAAAATTTCATCATCACGGTCGGCCCTATCGCCCAGCAACGGTCTATGCGCTCGCCCCGCGACGCCGCAAATTTCATGGCGTCCGTCACCAGGCCCTTTTGTCCCTCCGAACCGTCATCGGTCGTTATTATCAACTCGTCGGAGTATCGCCCGCACTCGTCTTTCATTATGACCAGCTCCGAAGTGCGCCCGCCGAGTATGGTTATTACCTTGTTTCCTGTCTCTTTCAGTCCGCGGATTATCGGAAACAGAGCGGCTATTCCGACCCCGCCTCCAACCGCCATCACTGTCCCCAAGCGTTCGATGTCGCTCGGCGTCCCAAGCGGGCCGGCGACGTCGGTTATGAAGTCACCCTCGCGGAGTGAAGCCATCTCGGCGGTGGCGCGCCCAACGACCTGGAATATCAGGCGTATCGTGCCCCGGATGGGATCAAAATCGGCGACGGTCAGAGGTATGCGCTCGCCCCGTTCGCCGTGCCTGGTGATCACGAACTGTCCCGGCTTGGCGTGGGAGGCTATTTCCGGGGCTTCGATCAGAAAGTCGAACTCCTTGGGCGCTATATCGCGCGCGTACAATATTTTGTACATGCGGCGCTCACACTCCCCGTTTTCCGTAGTAGGCTCTCATGTACATGCCCTTTATTTCCTCGAACAGGGGATATCTGGGGTTGGAACCGGTACACTGGTCGTCGAACGCGTGCTCGGTCATTTCGTCCAGCGTTTCGAGAAAATATTTTTCGTCCACGTCGTAGTCTTTTATCGTCGCTTTGATTCCGACGCGCTTTTTGAGCGCTCTTACAGCAGCGATCAGGCTTTCCAGTTTTTCCGCGTCGCCGTGTCCGTTCATCCCAAGGCTGTCGGCTATCTCAACGTAGCGGGCGAGCGCGCGCGGACAGTCGTACTGCGGGAAAGTGCCCATCTTGACAGGGGACCCGGATGCGTTGAATCTGATGACTTCCTCGATCATCAGCGCGTTGGCGATGCCGTGAGGCAGGTGGTGGAACGCCCCCAGCTTGTGCGCCATGGAGTGGCAGACGCCCAGAAACGCGTTGGCGAACGCCATGCCGGCCATCGTCGCGGCGTTCGCCATCTTCTCGCGGGCCTCCGGATCGTTCGGGCCGTCCTCGTACGCCCTCGGCAGATAGCCGAATATCACCTTCAAAGCCCTAAGAGCGAGCCCGTCGGTGTAATCGGTCGCCATCATGGACGCGTACGCTTCGAGCGCGTGAGTGAGAGCGTCGATTCCAGACGCCGACGTGAGCCCCTTCGGCGCGTTCATCATCATATCGGCGTCCACTATCGCCATGTCGGGCATCAGTTCGTAATCCGCGAGGGGATATTTTATCCCCGTATTCTGGTCTGTGATGACGGCGAACGGAGTTACCTCGGAACCGGTTCCGGCCGTCGTCGGAATCGCGACGAAGTACGCCTTCTCTCCCATTTTCGGAAACGCGTACACCCTCTTGCGTATGTCGGCGAATCGCATCGCCATATCCTCGAAGCCGGCTTCCGGATGCTCGTACATGACCCACATTATTTTCGCGGCGTCCATAGCGGAACCGCCACCCAGCGCTATTATACAATCGGGCGCGAACGCTTTCAGCGCGCGGGCGCCTTCCAGCGCGCAAGCGAGCGTAGGATCGGGCTCGACGTCGAAAAATTCGGCGTGATCGATGTTCAGCTCGTCGAGTTTCCCCGTGACGGGTTTGGCATATCCGTTAGCGTAAAGGAACGAATCAGTCACGACGAAAACCCTGCGATGCCCCATGGACCGCAGTTCCTCCAGGGCCGTTCCGAGACAGCCCTTTTTGATGTATATTTTCTCGGGCGACCTGAACCACAGCATGTTCTTCCTCCTCTCGGCAACTGTTTTTATGTTCAGCAGGTGTTTGACTCCAACGTTCTCCGAGACGGAGTTGCCTCCCCATGTCCCGCAGCCCAGCGTCAACGACGGAGCGAGCCTGAAATTGTAGATATCTCCGATCGCTCCCTGCGAGGACGGCATATTTACCAGAACGCGTCCCGTTTTCATCCGTGCCCCGAACGCGTCTATTCTGTCCCGGCGCTTCGCCGCGTCGGTGTATAGCACCGATGTATGCCCGGGACCGCCGTGAGCTATCAAGCGCTCGGCCATGTACATCGCCTCTTCGAAATCGGACGCCCTGTACATGGCGAGTACCGGGGAAAGTTTTTCGTTTGCGAATTCCTCGTCTTCTTCCACGTTTTCCACCTCTCCGACCAATATTTTCGTCCCGGGAGGCGCGGTGAAACCGGCCATTTCAGCTATTTTGGCGGCGGGCCGGCCGACTATTTCGGCGTTCAAAGCCCCGTTTTTGATTATTGTGTGACGAACCAGTTCGGTCTCCTTGACATCCAGGAAATACGCGCCGAGTTTTCCGAACTCGTCCCGCATCTTCCCGTACACCTCATCCAACACTATCACGGATTGCTCGGAAGCGCAAATCATCCCGTTGTCGAAGCTCTTGGAGTGGATGACGGACGCGGCGGCCGGCTTCAAATCAGCGGTCTCGTCTATTATCGCGGGAGTGTTGCCGCTGCCGACGCCAATCGCCGGTTTGCCCGACGAATACGCGGCCCGCACCATTCCGGGGCCTCCGGTGGCGAGTATCAGATCCGCCTCTTTCATGAGCGTGTTGGTCAGTTCTATCGTCGGGGAATCGATCCACGATATTATCCCCGGCGGGGCGTCGGCGTCGACCGCGGCTTCGAGAATTATCCTCGCGGTTTCGACCGTGCAGCGCGCGGCCCTTGGGTGCGGGCTTATTATAATCCCGTTTCCGGTCTTGAGGGCAAGCAGCGTTTTGAATATAGTCGTCGACGTCGGGTTGGTGGTCGGGATGACTGCCGCGACCACTCCTACCGGCTCGGCGATCTTCCTCACGCCAAACGCGCGGTCTTCCTCTATGATTCCGCGGGTCTTGGTCTCTCTGTACGCGTTGTAAATGTACTCGGCGGCGAAGTGGTTCTTTATCACTTTGTCCTCGGCTATCCCCATCCCGGTCTCGCCGACGGCCATTTTGGCGAGCGGAATCCGCGCGCGGTTCGCGGCCTTGGCGGCGGCGGTGAAAATTTTGTCCACACGCTCCTGGGAGTACGCGGCAAAAATTCGCTGAGCGGCCCTCACTGCCGCTATGCGCTCGTACAGATCGCGGATACCATCCCTGTCGGCCTCGTCCGAGGGAATCAATTCATCATTACGATACGATTCGTTTATCTCCCGTTCGTAATTGAATTTCCTCTTCCTGATTCCGGGCGAGGTCTTTCGCAGAATTTCAAACTGAAGTTCGGCCATCTTCACGGCAATCGCCTCCTTGATTTTTTGCGGTTTTTACGGGATGTGATGTTACAGCGTATGAAAATGATGAGAAATGATCAAAAGGGAATATCGATATTCCAATATCAATATACTGTTATTTATTTGCAAAGCATCGGCGGAAAAGAAAAATAATTACGATACGCTATATATTTTTCTTATCGAGTTATTCCATTTCTAAATCAACAAGGCATTAATTATCCAAGGCCATGAGGTAATGGAGCGTGTAATCTCCGGAGAGTTTTCAAGTTTAAAAGCTCATCGACCAAGTGATCCCCCAAAGCGTCAATGCCAGAAAATACGCGG
>JAIRKI010000078.1 GCA_031260185.1 Synergistaceae bacterium
GAAGAAAGGAACAACGCAGATGACATGACATTGATTTATGCGAATATTGGGTAAGGGGGTGACATTTTCACTGGCCCAAATCGCACCAAAAACGCGACATTTTCACTGGCCCTTGACAACGTCTGAGAAAATCCCAAAACCACAGGCAGAGCCCCAAGGTCTTATAATCTTATTGTCGGCGAAGTCCTTCCAGATTTTCTTCTATGCGGCGTTTTCTGGCCTCGCCTTCCGCGAGGGCAGTTCTCTCTTTTTCCACCACTTCGGCAGGGGCTCTTTGAATAAAATTTTCGTTCGCAAGTTTTCCCGAGACCCGTTTCATCTCGGCGTCGAGTTTTTTGATTTCCTCCTCGAACCGCGCGATTTCCCTGCCGACATCCATCATGCCGCCGACGGGGAAGAACAGCTCCCAGTCGGCGGTGACGGTCGCTATGGACTTCGCCGGTTTCGGCGCGTCAAGCGGGCTCAACTCGATTTCGCCGACTTTGGCGAGCAGTTTTACCATGTCGCAGTTCTCCCTGACGGGGGCAGTTTTGTCCGGGTCTTTGAGCCTCAGAGAGACCATCGGGGCCGCCTTTTGCGGGGGCAGTTTCACCTCGGCCCTCAGATTTCGGATGGCCCTCACGATGTCCCGCAAAAACGCCATGTCACGTTCGGCGCTTTCAGCTCCAGCGTAACTTTTCGCGACGGGCCATTCGCCGCGGCCTATTATTCCGCCGCCATACGCGAACGCTTCCCACAGTTCCTCCGTCACGAAGGGAATTATGGGATGCAGGAGTTTTAACACGTCCCTGAAAACGTGATAAAGCACCTTCTGGGAGGCGGCTTTGCGGCAGGGCCCTTCGTCGCCCCGCAAAGCCGGTTTCGACATCTCAAGATACCAGTCGCACAACTCGTTCCACACGAAATCGTACATCAGCCTGGCGGCCTCGCCGAAAAAATAACCTTCGAGCAGCCGCGTCATCTCCGACGTCACGTCAGAGACGCGCGCGATTATCCACCTGTCGTGAAGCCTCAAATGAGGCTCGTCCCCGCCGCCCGGAGGAGCGATATCGCCGGGCGCGTCCGCGAGGTTCATCAGCGCGAAACGCGAGGCGTTCCAGAGTTTGTTCAAAAAGAACCGATAGGTCTCTATCCGGCTCTCCGACATGAATATGTCGCGCCCCTGGAGCGTGAGCGCGGTCAGCGTGAGCCTGAGCGCGTCCGCCCCGTATTTGTCGATGATGACCAGCGGGTCTATCACGTTGCCCCTCGATTTGCTCATCTTCTGGCCGTGCTCGTCGCGAACCAGCGCGTGGATGTACACGTCCCGAAACGGCTCGCGACCCATGAACTCCAGGCCCATCATTATCATGCGGGCGACCCAGAAAAATATTATGTCGAACCCTGTCACAAGGACGCTCGTCGGGTAAAAAACGCGCAGCGCGTCGGTATCGTCGGGCCAGCCCATTGTCGAGAACGGCCAGAGCGCGCTCGAAAACCAGGTGTCGAGCACGTCCTCGTCCTGCGTCAGGTTTGCGCTGCCGCATTTGCATGAGATGGGCGTTTCGAGCGACACGGTCGTCTCGCCGCAGTCCGCGCAGTGCCACGCGGGTATCCTGTGCCCCCACCAGAGTTGGCGGGATATGCACCAGTCCCTGATATTTTCCATCCATTGATAATACGTCTGAGTCCACTGTTCCGGCACGAAACGTATGGCGCCCGCCCTCACGGCCTCAATATCCGCTTTCGCGAGCGATTGGGCGCGGACAAACCATTGTTCGGAGAGATACGGTTCTATTATCGTGTTGCACCTGTAGCAGTGCCCGACTGAGTGCTTGCGCCCGTCAACCGCCGGCAGCGCGCCCAGGTTTTTCAGCTCTTCCGTTATGGCGCGCCTCGCCTCGAAACGGTCGAGCCCTTTGTACGTTCCCGCCTCGTCGGACATCACGCCGTGAGCGTCTATCACCTGTATGGATTCGAGTCCGTGTCTCGCGCCGACCAAAAAATCGTTGGGGTCGTGCGCCGGGGTTATTTTGACCGCGCCCGTGCCGAACTCGGGATCGACCATATTGTCCTCTATCACGGGAATGACGCGGCCGGTTATGGGAACCGAGACGCGCCGCCCCGCGAGATGCCTGTTGCGTTCGTCCCTCGGGTGCACGGCGATGGCCGTATCGCCGAGGATGGTCTCGGGACGCGTCGTCACGACTGTTATGCCGTCGCCCCCTCCGCCGTCGGCGAACCTGTACAGTACGCTGTAGAACCTGCCCTCCAGTTCCCTGTGTTCGACTTCAAGGTCGGAAAGCGCGGTTAGACATCTGGGGCACCAGTTGATCAGATATTTCCCACGATAAATGAGGTCTTTGTTGTACAGTTCCACGAATACCCTGCGCACCGCGCGCGAAAGCCCCCCGTCCATCGTGAAGCGCTCGCGGTCCCAGTCGCAGGAAGCGCCCAGTTTCCTGAGCTGGCCGATTATGCGGGAACCGTACTCTTCCTTCCAGGCCCATACCCGCTCCACAAACGCCTCGCGCCCCAATTCGTGACGGCTTACGCCGTCTTTCATGAGAGAGCGCTCCACCACGTTCTGCGTGGCAATGCCGGCGTGGTCTGTTCCAGGCATCCACAGCACATTGAATCCCAGCATACGCTTCGCGCGGCAGAGAATATCCTGAAGGGTGTTGTCCAAAGCATGTCCCAAATGAAGAGAACCTGTGACGTTAGGTGGCGGAATGACGATGCTGAAAGGTGGTTTGTCCCGGTTCGGGTCGGCCTTGAAGATACCGTCCTCAATCCATTTGGCGTACCATTTATCCTCTATGGGACCGGGCTCATAACTTTTCGCCATGTCCTCCACATTCATTCGACCTGCTCCCATAAAAACCTGCCTCCTGTAGTCGCCGCGGGATCAAGACCTTGGGGCGCTGCCCCAAACCCCGGCAGGGAGCAAGCTCCCTGCACCCTCATTATAATTTTCATTTCACCCTTAGTGTGAAATAAAAATTATAAAAGGGGTCAAGGGGCCCGCCCCTTGCGGGGTTTGGGGCGGAGCCCCAAGGTCTTGATCCCGCGGTTTAAGATATTGCGCGAAACTCGCGTATAATCAGCGGAATTGCCTGTCTGAGGCGTTCCGCGGCTTCGTCGTTTTTTCCGTTCGTCACGAACGGGGGAAGGACGGACGTCAGTCCGGAACGGACGTATTTTTCGTACCGCGCTTTCGCGCGTCCTCTCGGAACCTTGTCGCCCTTGGTGAAAACCACGAGCCTCGGCATGTCCATCCCGTCAAGCCAATCGGTGAGTTCCCTGTCGCCGTCGAGAAACCCGTGACGAAAATCCACGAGATGAATGATAAAAGACACGGACCGGTCGGTCGAAAAAAAACCGCGTATCAGCCTCCACCAGTTTTTCTTCTCGCCCGGGCCTGCGCCCGCGTATCCGTAGCCGGGCATGTCCACGAGGCAAAAATTTTTTTCGCCGGCGAACACCCTGTAAAAGTTGACGCTCCTCGTCTTGCCCGGTTTTGAGCTGACGTATGCCACTTTTTTTCGCGTCCTGCCCAACAGGACGTTTATCAGCGTCGATTTGCCGACGTTTGAACGGCCCGCGAAAACAACCTCGGGCAACTCCGCGTCGGGAAACTGTCCGACGCTCCACGCGGTGCGAACGGCATCATGCTGCCAGCAGGTCAATTATCGGGCCTTTTTTCCAGAGTGAGCCTGAAAACCTCGTCGACCTCCGCGACGTAGTTGAAAACCATGCCGTCTCTCGCCCATTCGGCCAGTTCCTCTACGTCGACCTTGTTTTCCCCGGGCAGTATCACAGACGTAATTCCGTTTCTCTTGGCGGCGAGCACTTTTTCTTTCACGCCGCCTATGGGAAGTACGGTGCCGCGCAATGTGATCTCGCCGGTCATCGCTATCCGCGAGTTTATCACGCGGCCCGAAAACGCGGAAAGCATCGCGAGCGCCAGGGTGACTCCGGCGGAAGGCCCGTCCTTGGGAATGGCGCCTTCCGGAACGTGAACGTGAACGTCAGTCTTTTCCCAATCCACGTCGTTCAAGTGGTATTTGTCGGCGCACGAGCGCAGGTATCCCAACGCGGCCTGCGCCGATTCCCGCATGATGTCGCCGAGGTTGCCCGTGAATGTGACCTTGCCGGTTCCTTTCATGACGGCCGACTCTATCACGAGGATGTCGCCGCCCGTCTCGGTCCAGGCGAGCCCCAGCGCGGCGCCGCGCGAATCGTGTCTCGGCAGGCGCGCTTCGCGCGTTTTCGGCGCTCCGAGATAGTCCTTCAGCGACGACATCGAAATCGTCACGCCGCGCGGAAGTTTTTTGCCGCTCTCGTGGTCCTTCACTATTTTGGTGGCCAATTTGCGCGCGACTCGCGACATCTGACGGTCGAGGCCGCGAACTCCTGCCTCTCTCGTGTACTCAGACACTATTTTATTCAATACCTTGTCGGGTATCTTCACGTTGAATTTCGACAGGCCGTTTTCCTTCGTGATTTTCGGCCAGAGATGATCCGCGGCTATGCGCAGTTTTTCCTCGGCCGCGTACCCAGGCAGGGAGATGGTCTCCATTCTGTCCAGAAGCGGACGTGGTATGGTGTGAGCTACGTTCGCCGTGGTGATGAACATCACCTGGCTCAGGTCGAACGCCACTTCCAGAAAATGATCGGTGAAGTCGCGGTTCTGTTCTGGATCCAGCACTTCGAGAAGCGCCGACGAAGGGTCGCCGCGAAAATCGGTTCCCACCTTGTCTATCTCGTCCATCAGCATGACGGGATTTTTGGCCCCCGCCTGCTTCATCTTCTGTATTATCCGTCCGGGCAGGGAACCTATATATGTCCTGCGATGCCCTCTTATCTCGGCCTCGTCCCGCATCCCGCCAAGGGAAAAGTTCACGAATTTCCTGCTCAGCGCGCGGGCTATGGATTTGCCGAGGGAAGTCTTGCCCACCCCCGGCGGCCCCACGAAGCAGAGCACCTGTCCGCGCCGCGATTCGCGCCCTTTGAGGCGTTGAACGGCGAGAAACTCCAGAATGCGTTCCTTCACCTCGTCCAGTCCGTAATGATCCTCGTCCAGAACCGAGCGGGCAAGGCCCAAATCCAGCTTGTCCTTTGAGCGTTTTTTCCACGGCATGTCGGCCAGCCATTCTATGTACGTCCGTGAGACCGTGCCCTCCGCCGACATGGAGGGCATCTTGCCCAGCCGATCGAGTTCCGCCACGGCCTTTTTTTCCACGTCCTTCGGCATTTTGGCTTTTTTTATCTTCGCCATCAGTTCCTCACGCTCGCCGGCGGCGTCCGGCTGTCCGAGTTCCGCCTGTATCGCTTTCATCTGCTCTCTGAGATAATACTCCTTGTTGTTCCGCTCTATTTCTTTCCTCACCCTGTCGTGGATGGAATGTTCCATTTCGAGCAGCTCCGACTCGCGCATCAGCATACGCAAAAGGCGCTCCATCCGCTCCTCGGGGTTGAGGAGTTCCAGCAGTTCCTGCCGCTCGTTCAGCTTTACCTGTATATGGGAGGCTATGATGTCCGCGAACAGAAACGTGTCTTCCACGCCGGAGAGTGAAAACGCCAACTCTATGGGAAGTTTCGGATGAAGGTTGACGTAGCGCTCGAACTGCTCCAACACCGCCCTGCGCAACGGCTCGGCTCTCGGCGAGGGTTTGCCGTCGAAATTGACCGCGACGGCATCCGCGGAGAGATATTCGCCCGCGTCAATGTACTCGCCCACCCCCGCCCTTGCGTGCCCCTCGATCAGGACTTTGGTGGAGCCGTCCGGAAGCCGCACCATCTGAATGACACGGCACATCGTGCCCATAAAATACAGTTCATCGGGTCCCGGATCTTCCGCGACGCTGTCTTTCTGCGCGACCACCAGCAGGTTTTTGTCGCTTATGGACGCCTCCTCCACGCCTTTGAGAGAGCGGGGGCGTCCGACAAAAAGAGGCGCTATCACTCCCGGAAAGATGACTATATCTCTGACGGGCAGGACGGGGACAATCGGCATCAAGCGACCTCCCGGGACGTTCTTTCGGTTATTTCGGCGTCTCCGGTTCCGTTGATGAAATCATCCGTTATCAGAATCCTGCTTATGCGTGAGCTTTTCGACGGAAGGTCGAACATCATGTCTGTCATGGCGGTCTCCATAACGCCCCTGAGTCCGCGCGCCCCGGTTTTTTGAGCCATGGTCAGCTTCGCTATCGCGTCGAGGGCGTCGTCCGTAAAGTCGAGACCGACGTTCTCGAGCGAGAAAATCCTCCTGTACTGCTTGGTGATGGCGTTTTTCGGCTCGCGCAGTATTCGCACCAGGGTATCGTGATCCAGCGAATCCATCGGCACGAGAACGGGAAGCCGTCCCACGAATTCGGGAATGAAACCGTACGAGATGAGGTCGGTCGGCTGTATCTCCTTCAGCACGCTCCTGTCCTCCGATGCGGAGTTGCCGACCAGCTCCCCGCCGAAACCTATGGTCTTTTTGTTGACGCGGCGCGCTATTATGCTGTCGAGGCCGTCGAAAGCGCCTCCGCATATAAAAAGAATGTTTTTCGTGTCTATCTGGACAAAATCCTGGTTCGGATGTTTGCGCCCGCCTTTCGGCGGAACGTTCGACACCGTCCCCTCCAGAATACGCAGGAGGGCCTGCTGCACGCCCTCGCCGGAGACATCCCTCGTGATCGATTGCGACTCCGACTTTCGCGATATTTTGTCTATCTCGTCGACGTAGATGATCCCGCGCTCCGCGGCCTTTACGTCATGTTCGGCCGCCTGCAGGAGCCGCACCAGTATATTCTCGACATCCTCGCCGACGTATCCGGCCTCGGTGAGCGTTGTGGCGTCCGCCATGGCGAACGGCACGCGCAAAAAGTTCGCGAGGCTTTGCGCCAGGAGCGTCTTTCCGCAACCCGTGGGTCCCAGCAGCAGCAAGTTGCTCTTGGGAAGCTCGGCTTCGTCCCACGTTGGCGCGTCAAGCGCGCGAATGCGCTGATAATGGTTGTACACGGCCACCGAGAGAACTTTTTTTGCCTTTGTCTGCCCGACGACGTATTTATCGAGATAATCCTTGATTTCGCGCGGTTTGGGCAAATTTTCGCGCGTGATCGGCGGGGATTCCGCCCTCGGGCGCGGGGGTTCCGGCTCGTCGCGTATGGTCATGTAGCACAGCTGCACGCAATCCGTGCATATATACGCGCCGGAACCCGCAATCAGCTTGGGGACTTCCTCATGGCTCTTGCCGCAAAACGAACAGCGCACCTTTCGTTTTCGTCCATCGCCGTTGTTATCGTAAGGAAACATGCGTCTCAATCCTCCCTCCGCGGAGTGTCGCCCTATCGTTTCTGTATGACTTTATCGACGAGCCCATACTCAACCGCCTCCTCCGCGGACATGTAAAAATCGCGGTCGGTGTCGCGTTCTATTCTGTCGACAGGCTGGCCCGTATGATGGGCCAATATGCCGTTTATGACTTTCCTCGTCTTCAGTATTTCATCGGCCTGTATCTTGATGTCGCTCGCCTGCCCCCTCGACCCTCCGCTCGGCTGATGAATCAAAATCCTGGCGTTGGGGAGGGATACGCGTTTTCCATTGTCCCCGCCGGTCAGCAGCACCGCCGCCATGCTTGCCGCCAGCCCCGTGCACATCGTGGAAACCGGGCATTTTATGTACCGCATCGTGTCATAAATGGCAAGGCCGGCGGAGACTGAGCCTCCGGGGCTGTTGATGTAGAGGAACACGTCCTTCTCGGGGTCTTCGCTTTCCAGGAACAGCAATTGCGCTATCACCAGATTTGCCATCGCGTCCTCTATTTCCGACCCGATGAAAATTATCCTGTCCTTCAGCAGCCTGCTGTATATATCGTAGGAACGTTCGCCCCGGCCGGTCTGTTCGACGACTATCGGGACGAGATACGACGCGGTGGGAATGCGGTCTTCCGTCATTGTCCGGCGTCTCCTTCCTCATGCGCGCGCGGTTCCGTATCTTCCGCATCGCGCGGCTGAGCGGAGTTGTAATCCCGCTCACGCTCAGTCACCGAGACCTTCGACGCGAGATATTTTATGGTGTTCTTCGTTCTGACCCTCGAGACCACATTGGAGAATTCCTCCGTATTTTTGCCGAGCGAATCGGCCAGCCGCTGGGCGTTGACCCCCATTTCGGCGGCCATCTTCATTATTTCGGCGTTGATGTCGTCCGACGTGTACAATATTTCATCCCTGTCGGCGAGAGCGTTAAGCGCCAGCGAGTTACGAACCGTCGCCTCGGCGTTTTTCCGCAAACGCGCGTCATACTCGTCGACGCTCAGGTTATTGTTCGCCAGATAATCATCGAGCGATTGGCTGAGATCGCGCCGCAGCCGTCCGTCCCGTTCCCCGCGCATCGCCCTGTACTGCCTGTCGACCATGCCGTCGGGGATATCGATCACGGCGTTTCGCGCCAGCGCCTCGAGAGCGGACTGCTGAAGGCTCGCCTCGCTCCGCGCGGACGCGTCATCCTCCAGTTGTTTCCTGATGTCGGATTTGAGTTCGTCCACCGTGTTGTATTTGCCCCGCGATATCTGCGACACGGTTTCGTCGCTCGCCTCCGGCACCGTCCGTCTCATTAGATTCAATATCCTCAGTTCGTAACGCGTCGTGCGCCCGGCCAGTTTTGGATCCGGGTAATCGTCCTCCAGCTTTATATCGAAAGACAATTCCTCATTCGGTCTGTGTCCTGTTATGGCATCGGCGAAATCGCGTCTCAGGTTCGGCAGAAAGAGCGTGTTTGTCCTGTCCTTCTCCAATTCGCGCGTGACGCCGTCCGCAGGCGCGTCGTATGACGAATATCGAACCTCCACGATGTCGCCCGCCACGACCGGCCTGTCCTCGTCCGCGGGTTCCACCCTTGCGTTCGATTCGAGCACCTGACGGAAGCCCTCTTCCACGTCGCTGTCGTGAACTTTATAAACGATCCTTTCCGCGGCCAGCGAGCCTATATCCGGCAGTTCGACATCCGGGCGCGCCTCGAACGTAAATTCTATTTCGAGCGGTTTCCCCTCGGCCAGGTTGCCGAGTTTAAATTTCGGCTCCGCGACCAGGTCGAGTTCATATTCGTTCATGACCGTCTTCAGCGCTTCGTTCGCGAGTCGCTCCAGCGTCTCCTTGTAAATGACGTTTTTCCCCATAAAAAGCTCGATGGCTTTTCTTGGGATGTGCCCCTTCCGAAAACCCTTTATATCAGCCTTATTCGAGAAATCCCGAACCGTCCTGTTCAGCGCTTTGCCGACCTCGCCCGCCTCATGTTCGGTCCTGATCACCACCACGTTGCGTTCCCGGGAGAAAATCTCCGACTTCAAACATTACAACTCCTTTCAAATACCTGTTTCGCGTCCAACCTATCCAATTCTATATTATAAAACACATCCCGTCCAGAAAGACGATTTACAGATGTCGCCGGACTATGATAATGTCACCCCTTAACGGGACAGTGAAAATGTCATCCCCCCCCCTTCTCCAAAAAGAGAAGAAGGAAGACGCGGATAGGGCGGCGCGGAAAATTTCTCGGTAAT
>JAIRKI010000032.1 GCA_031260185.1 Synergistaceae bacterium
GCGTCCATGACGATCGCGTTTTCGCCGAGTTTCAGCTTGGCGCTGTCAATGAGGTTTTCTCGCTCGTTTGTGATGCCCTTCGCGGCCTCTTCCTCCGGGGGCGGCAAAGCCTCGCCCTCAATACCCGTTCCCCCGTCGAGATTCAGGGCGATGTCGAGTTCGCGCAGGCGGGCGAGCTTTTTCTCCAATTCCGCTTCCTTCGGAAACGGCTTACTGACTTCTTCCTCCGCGTTCCGAATCTGTTTGTGAAGATTTTCGAGCCTCTCATTCTGCTCCGCTATGAGGCCGGTCATCTTATCGAGGGCGTTGTTGAGACGGATGATATTTCCGGAGGGGCTGTCGCCAAGCTCAACCCTGTGGCTCATCTCCCCTTTGAGGGTTATCTCCGGCTTCCTGTAGAAATCGGAGAGTTTTACGCTCATGGCGAATCCCCTGTATTCGCCGAGATTCGCGGGAGTGGACGACGCGACGCCGGAACATATCTTGTCCAGAGCTTCGGCGGCCTCGTCCCGTTTGGCGTAACGCGCTCCCATTATCTCCATGCCCGGAAACTCTTCGGCTTCCCTGGTTTTGGCGCTCAGTTCCTCGTCATGTTTGAGCCCCTTCAACCGTTCCTCGGCGAATTTGACCGACGCCGGATATTGTTTCCTCAGTTTGTCCTGCAATCCGTAGACGTTGTTCTGGTGGCTGGATTTCGCCATCCTGAGCTTGCCCGTCTCCACTTCGAGCGTCATCTTCTCTTTTATGAGTGGATTGCCGGCGCACAGCGCTTTTATCTCGGCGTAGCTCAACACCGATTCGTCCATGTCCTCGCAGCTCCGGGCGGGGCTCTTCGAGGTCATTATCTGCGCTATGAATTTCTGCTTGTTTTCAATTGTTTGCCAAAGATAGCTATCGAACGTACCCTCGGAAAGATATCTGTAGATGTGAACACGTTCGTTCTCGTTGCCCTGCCGGATTATTCTTCCGGCGCGCTGAGCGAGGTCGGCTGGCCGCCACGGGCAGTCGAGGTCGTGGAGGGCGATGAGTTTGTCCTGCACGTTCGTACCGGAACCCATTTTCTGCGTGCTTCCCATGAGGATGCGGACGCTACCGTTTCTGACTTTGGCGAAAAGCTCCTTTTTCTTTATCTCCGTGTCCGCGTCGTGGATGTAAGCTATCTCTCTTTCCGGTATGCCTTTCTGGAACAGCTTCAACTTTATGTCGTCGTAGACGTTGAACTTGCCCTTTCCAGGCGTCGAAAAGTCGCAGAACACGGCCTGAGTGAGCCTATTGTTTTTCGTCTCGTCCCAGATTTTATATATGTTCTCCATGCAGGCGTTGACCTTGCTCCCCGGCTCGTCGGGATACGCGGGGTCAATAAGCCTCTGGTCGAGCCCTATCTTCCTTCCGTCAGTCGTTATCTTGAGCATGTTATCCTCATAGGGTTCCACCAGGCGCGCGCTCACCTTGGCGGCCCGTTTCGAGAGTTCCTGAACGAGCGATTTCTGCGTCTCTGTGGGTTTGACGGCTATGTTGTGAAATTCTGCTTCGGGGCGCGGGAGGTTGAGCGTGTCGGCGGTCTTTATGTCCGCCGCGTCCTTGAACACGTTCATGAGTTCCGGCAGATTGTAGAATTTGGCGAACCTTGTCTTGGCTCTATAGCCCGAGCCTTCGGGGACGATTTGTCAAGGAGGGTTTTGTGTAACGCGATCTGAGGAGGGGAATTTTAAATGTTCAAGTTTGGGTTATTTATCAGCTTCTTTTCCCGAATTATGACTATGCAACAGGTAGAGGCACATTGAAAACAGCCATGATATTGCGTTGTTTGGGCCCCATTTCGGTGTAGAGCTGCCCGTGGCGGCCGGAATATTTTATCCTCACGATCGGCTCCAGTAATTCCATGGCTTCCCTGACCGTGAAATTTTTCAGATCATCATGCTTGCGAAGCGTATTGCGAATATAACAAATGAAAATCAACGACAAAAATTGCAGGAAAAACCTCGAATCCATCGCACGAGAATCATGAACACGAAGGCGTTTCATATCAAGTTGGTTTTTCAGATCGTCGAAACTATTTTCCACGGCTTCTTTGCCGCGATATACCCGAAGCGCTTCCTCGGGGTCTCTCAACTTATTCGACAGAATGCAGAAAAAACCCGCATAGCGATTTCGGTATTTCTGTATCTCGCTGTCATTGAATACCACACTTCCGCCACGCTTTGACGTCTCCTTGATGATGAAATACCTCGCATACCGCTCCCTGTCCGCCTCGGATATCGTATTGAGTTCAAACCCTTCTTTCGCCTCGAGGAGCTTGCGTATGAAGCAATCGTACGCCTCACCAGCCTTTGAGATATTGTAGTAAAGATGGAGATAGGTCCGTCGCTTCCCCTCTCCCCATCTGTATAGCGCCGTCGACATGTACAGAGCTTCGTTTTCACCAACCTCGCGGTAATTTGACGGGGAGGCGGCGGATTCAAAGCGCTCATCGATAAGGGCTTCCACCCATTTTCGTCCCGTTGGCACGGCAATCGTGAAATGATGACGGCGCAGCAAGAGTTCGTCAATGTTGCTTGCGCTGTAGAAACCGCGATCCAGCACAAAGTGGATGCGAGACGCACCGAGAAAATCCAGCGACTTCATGGTGGTCTTGAGCGTCGCCACATCGGATATGTTTCCCTGTATTCGCCTGTAATATGCTGGAAGTTTGCCCTTCTCCCCAAACAGCATCGCCATGTTCACCTGCGGTAGAGGTTCTCCGTCCCTGTTATGCCCGTATCGCACAAACTCATTGCCATGCGAGTATGACGATATTGATGTGATGTCATAACAGAGATAGTCATTTTCGATTATTTTCTGCAGCCACAAGGACAAAAATCGTTGCCGGTCGTCCTCGGTAATGGAGCGTAACAACTCGCTCACCCGCTGGTTTGCGATTGGCGCGTCGAAAGGGTGCAGGTGCGAGGAACTCCACGTCTCGCACCTTGATAATGGAAGTCCCTTCTGTGTTATGAAGCACACAAGGCTGAGTATCAATTGATGCGACTCGGGAAAGCATCTTTTCAAGATGTCGGCCAGGCCAGTGTCTGCTGCTATTTTTTGCAGGAGGAGAGAGGGACCTCCAACCTTTGCCGTTACAGCGGCTTGGCTGTCGTTAGGGAACGTTTCTTTTGACCTCGGTTTGCGTCGCGCGGAAGGAATGAGCTCACCGGTAACCGGGTCCAGCTTCCCGAGGTAAAGTTGTTTGTTCCTGGGGGATTTCTTCTCCTTGTCCCAGTATCTCTGGACGGAGTACACGTAAACGGCCCCGGTTTTTTTATTGTGTTGATATGCGATATTTTGGTCTGATAAATCCTTTAAGCTAGTCATAATGAGTATATTATGACTAACTTATCCCGATCTGTCAATCACTTAATACTGGATTTTAAACAGGTTTATGCCCTGCTTTTCTTCAATTGATAGTCATATTTCGGGAAAAGAGGTATAAATATAAGAGAGTGCTTATTATAGAATATGACTATCCAACTAACTCATAAGCCTTATAATAAGGCATGAGGTGAAGCCAATGACGCTTATGGAATTTCAAAGGGATTTCGGGACGGAAGAGCAATGCAGAGAGTACCTGTTCAAAAAGCGCTGGCCTGACGGCTTCAAGTGTCCTAAATGCGGTCACGCCAAATATTTCAACATAAAATCCCGCAGTCTTTATCAATGCAAGGCATGTAATCACCAAACGTCAGTCACTTCCGGGACAATCATGGATAAAACCCGCACCCCGCTGTCAAAATGGTTCATGGCCATGTTTCTTCTGTCCGGCGACAAGCGAGGCGCGAGCGCGCTCGCCATCAGCAAATCAATAGGAGTGGCATATTTCACGGCGTGGTCGATGTGCCAGAAGATACGTCACGCGATGGGGACGAGGGACGCGACGCATAAGATGGACGGCATTGTGGAGATGGACGAGACTTTTTTCGGCTCCGCCGATGAGGGCGGCAAGCGCGGCAGGGGAGCCGAAAAGACAGCCGCCATGGTGTCCGTGTCCCTGACGGCGGACGGGAAACCCCGGTTTGCCCGTATGAAAGTTGTGGGCGCCGTCAATGGCGCGTCCGCGCTTTCGTTCGCCGAAAGCACGGTTGCCAAAGGGAGCGAGATACGGACCGACGGCCTGAACGTATACCCTGTCCTTGGCAGGAACGGGTACAATCTCGTGCAGAAAAAATACAGCCCGGAGAAGCAATCCAAACACCTGCATTGGACGCACATCGTCATATCGAATGCCAAGGCGTTCATCGAGGGGACGTTTCACGGGCTTGACGGCATCCATCTCCAGCGGTATCTGGACGAATTCTGTTACCGGTTCAATCGGCGATGGTTGACAGGCGGTGTTTTCTCTCAGCTTGTCTTAGCATGTGCGTTGTCCGGCAAAATTACGTATCATGAGTTAATTGGATAGTCATAAAACAAAATGTCAGGAGGATGTTGGAAATGCCCGCAGTATTCATTCAGACAAATGTAGCGTATTCCGAAAGCGACAGAGACAAACTTTTGAGCGGAACGACCAAGGTGATGGTCGAGCAAGCCCACAAAAACGAGGAAGCCGTAATGGTCACATTACAGCGCGTCGACGGCGTGATGGGAAATTCGACTGAACCAATGGCATTCGTCGACATTCGCAGCATGGTGGGCATTGACCACAAGACAAACAATGATATATCTGCCGCGCTTACTCCGCTTCTGACGGAA
>JAIRKI010000053.1 GCA_031260185.1 Synergistaceae bacterium
GACATGACATTGATTTATGCGAATATTGGGTAAGGGGGTGACATTTTCACTGGCCCAAATCGCACCAAAAACGCGACATTTTCACTGGCCCTTGACAGTTATTTATCAACAGTTCCTAAGGCTTTGTTCATATACATTGTTCTATGTAGGGATATTTAACAATTCCTTAATGCTGTTGCCCCGGCCTTGACGGTGTTTTTTCCACTATATCTCAAGGATGGATTTTTAGAGGTTACCTGTTGTTTAAAGGTCGTCCGGTTCCGCCGTCAGATGCGGAAACATGGAAATGCTGCGCTTCAATATGCCCTGCATGTGCGCTATGAGTATTCCGAAATTAGTGATCGGCACGCCCTGCGCCGCCGCCTCCCTGTGGCGATATTTTACTTCGCGCTCGTTGAGCATACATGCGCCGCAATGGATGACAAGTTTGTAGGAGGAGAGGTCGGCGGGAAATTCGGTGCCGGAGGCGAATGCGAAATTCGGCTTTTTGCCGGTGAACTGCCTGATCCATCGCGGTAGTTTCACCGTGCCGATGTCGTCGCACTGCCGATGATGCGTGCAGCCCTCGGCTATCAGAATTTTGTCCCCGTCCGATACGCCGTCGAGAGAGCGCGCGCCGAGGACGGCCGCGTCGAGGCTTCCCTTGCGGCGCGCCATGAGTATCGAAAAGCTCGTCAGCGGTATGTCGGGGGGCGTGTCGGCCGATACCTTGGCGAAGACCTGGCTGTCGGTTATCACCATGCGGGGCCGTTTGCCCAGGTTTTCCAGCGTCTCGCGCAGTTCGTACTCCTTCACGACTACCGCCGCCGCGTCGGCTTCCAGGATGTCACGTATGGTCTGTTGCTGGGGAAGTATCAGCCGTCCCTTTGGCGCGGCCTTGTCTATCGGCGCGACCAACACCACGAAGTCGGCCGGGCTCAGGAGATCGGCCACGATGCGCAGTTTTTCGTCGTCGGCGCGGACGGCGCGCGCGATTTTTTCCTTGAGCGAGGGGACATTTTCGCCGGTCGTCGCGCTGACGTACATCTCGTTTTCGGGGAGCGGGGAGCGACAGCCTATGAGGTCGCACTTGTTATGGGCTACGACGCAAGGCACGCCGTTTTTCGCGAACAGCCGGAGCAGTTCCCCGTCGTCGCCGTTTTTTCCGTCCCGCGCGTCGACGACGAGAACGGCGATGTCCGTGCCGCGCAGCGTCGCGCGGGTTTTTTCGACGCGCTTTTCACCCAGTTCCCCCGTGTCGTCGATGCCGGGCGTGTCGATCAGAAGCACCGGCCCTATCGGAAGAATTTCCATGGATTTTTTGACCGGGTCCGTGGTGGTTCCCGCAGTCTCCGACACGACGGCGAGCGACTGCCCGGTGATCGCGTTGAGCAGGCTCGATTTACCGGCGTTCCTCCTGCCGAATATCCCGATATGAACGCGCTCTCCGGAAGGAGTATCGTTCAGGCTCATAAGCGCTTCCTCCAAAAATTTTTTTGTGTGTTTCACCATATCGAGATAAACGGTTTTATGATTTCCAGTTCCGTCAATCCCTCGAAAAACTCGAAAAATCCGACGATCCAGACGAAATATACCGCGTCGAACACCTCTCTGCGAAAAATTTTCGGATTGACGATATATTCCGCCGGCTCGCTGAACAGCGATATCTTCGGGAAAAAACGCGGAACCCGCCTGACATAGTCGTCATAGGCGCTGCCGAAGACGCCCGACAATTTCGCCTCCTCGTTTCGGATCGTAACCGGATAGATCACGGCAAAAACCGCTGCTACGGCGAGCGTGAGCACCAGAGACTCTGTGCGAAGCCCGGCTCCCATCCCTCCCAGAAGGCTGAAAAAATACAGCGGATTGCGGCACATCGAGTACGGGCCTTCCATGACCAGGACGTCCGTCTTGTATCCGGCTATGTACTGCGCGCACCACAGCCTGCCGACGGTCGCTGCGCCCACGAGGAAACAGCCCAGGACCACCATGATATCGGAGGCGAAACGCGCCGAATGCTCGAGTTTTCTGTCGGAAAATATGAAAACCGTCAGAAAGATGATCCCCAAACATTGCGAAAGCCTTGTTCGATATTCCGCGATAAATTTCGACCACATAAAAATCCCCCATCCCTCCCGTGAGACCGCGTGAATTTTTTATAAAACCGCGATCCGGAATTTTTTTGACCTCATTATAATTATAATGGCAAATACCCCGTGCCGGGACATGAAAGAGCCTTTCGCCGGAATCGGGGAAAACGCGGGCCATAGTGAGATGGCTCGCGAAGAAACAGCGGAGTATCTGGTCTTACGGCTGAAAAAGTAATTGCCGCCACTCATAACCGGCGCCGGCTCTTTCAGAAATCTTTCCTTTCGGCTCCTTGATTTTCAAATTGCGTCGTTGAAATAAAAATGTGGTACTATAAATAATACGCGGGGGCATAAAATCTCTGCCGTTATTCTGCGCGGAACCGACGGCCCGCGCGCGCTTACCGGGTCACGAGAGGGGTTTTTTTATGTTCAAATTTTTATCCGGCCTTTTCAGCCGGGATATAGGGATAGATTTGGGGAGCACCAATATGGTGGTCTACGTCAAGGGGCGCGGCATAGTGATAGACGAACCTTCCGTCCTCGCGATACGCAAAGCCGGGTTCAAGGGCAAAAAGGACGTCATAGCTCTCGGCGGCACCGCGAAAAAAATGATAGGCAAGGTTCCCATAGGCATAGAAACCGTCCGGCCCATGCAACACGGGGTCATCTCCGACTTCGACATGACCGAGCAGATGATCGGCTATTACATGAGCGAGGCAAACCGGGGGCGCAGGCTGATGGCGCATCCGAGGGTGGCGATATGCGTGCCCGCCGGGGTCACCGAGGTCGAAAAACGCGCCGTGGTCGACGCGACGCTCGGCGCGGGCGCGCGAGAGGCCTTCGTGGTGGAGGAGCCTCTCGCGGCGGCTTTGGGAACCGGCCTTCCCATAAACGAGCCCAAGGGCAACATGGTGGCCGATCTTGGCGGAGGCACCAGCGAAATCGCCGTGCTCTCCCTCGGCGGCATAGTGCTCAGCAATTCTCTGCGCGCGGCCGGCAGCGACATCGACACCGCCATAATATCCATGATGCGGCAGAATTATACCCTTTCCATCGGCGAGAGTACCGCCGAGGAGGTCAAATGCGAGATAGGCTCGGTCATACCGCTCGAAGAAGAAATCGAGATGGAAGTCAAGGGGCGCGACCTGATGGACGGACTGCCTAAAGTGATCAACGTCACGTCGGTCGTAGTGCGTGACGCCATAGAGCCCGTAATACTCCGAATCGAGGAAATGCTGCGGTACGCGATCGAGCAGACCCCTCCGGAACTCGTCAAAGATATAGTGGATCACGGATTCGTCCTCACCGGAGGCACTTCTCAACTGCGGGGACTCAGCAACCGCTTCTCCGACGCGATAAACGTCCCGGTTCATATGGCCGAGTCCCCGCTCTATTCCGTCGCGCTCGGCCTGGGACGTCTGCTGGAGACGGTGGACAGAGGCGAGAAGATAGCCGTCACCGTGGATCACTCGGCCGTATAAGCCGATTTATTCAGGGGTGGTATGGCCCCAATGACCGGCAAACTCAATCCCGTTTTAGTCAATTCTCTGCTGGCCGCTTTCTGCGGGCTCATGCTGACGTGGTTCTCCCACACCTTTCCGTACCCCGCGCGAATGGCCGCCGACAGGATCAATTCCATGCTGTATTATCCCGAGCTTCCGGCGAGGGAACTCAGGTTTCTCGTTCAAGCCGCGGACCAATGGATGACCGAACGGAAAAACCTCCAGGAAAGGGCGCTCGTATTGGAACGGGAGAACACTGCGCTTCGGACGGCGCTTCAGCGTTCGGGCGTGAACCCTCCGCAATCCGCCCCCGGACTCCTCGGCGCCAGCGTCACGCTCAGATATCCCGACGCGTGGTGGAAGGAAATCAGGATCGACAAGGGTTCGTCGCAGGGCGTGGTTGCCGGCGCGCCCGTGCTGTCGGAGGGCTTCATGATAGGCCGCGTGTCGCGCGCCGGCGAGGATTACGCGTGGATAGAGCTGGTGACGTCCTCCGCGTTTCTTCTCGCGGCCGTGGTGGTCGATACGTGGGACCTCGGCGTGATAAACGGCGACGATATCGGCAATGTCTGGCTGATGTACATACCTCCCGAAAAGGAATTCAGCGAGGGTATGCTCGTCTCCACAGCCCTCGTCGGCGATTACCTCCCTCCGGGGATACCGCTCGGGCTGATAGCCGGCCCGGGGGAAACGAAGGACGGCCTCACTCCCTTCAAGGTAGCGTCGGGAGCCAGGCTGACCCAGCTTTACAACGTGCAGATACTCCTGCCGTCAGAGGGCGGTTCATCGTGATCCCGCTCGCCGTCGCGTGGCTTCTGCGGGACTTGTCGCAAGCGCTCTCCATGGGTGTTTTGCTGGTGCCCGACTTTTTCATGCTCACAGTGGCTTACGACATCGTATCCGGCCCATTGGGAAAAGAACGCGTATCGGTCCTGATATGGCTCTCCTTCGCCGGCGGAATCCTGTGGGACTTTCGCTGGACGGCGACGCCGGGGATAAGCGGGCTCGTCAATTCGCTCGCCGTGCTCGCCATATACACCGCCTGGGGCCGGACGCCGGTCGCGGGTCGCGGCGTCTGGCTCTTCGCGCTTCTCGCCGGCATGGCGCATCTCTTGTCCGGGATAACGCACTATATCGCGTGGAGCGTCCCGACTCGGGCAGCGACGAGGATGCTGTTCGCGCAGCAGCTTCTGGGCATTCCCGTTCTCGCCGCGGCTTGCGCGGTCTACCTGTTCAGGATGAAAAAATCGCGTGTATAAGGCGCTGGATCATTTCGACTTCGACCACAGACTAATGTACGTGAGGAACATCTTCATATTCTCGTTGCTGTTTCTCGTCGCCGGGCTGGCGTACTTTCAACTGGTGAAAGCCGACGAGTACGTGGACCTCGCGTCCCGCAACAGGCTGCGTATGATCCGCCTTCCGTCCCCGCGCGGGAACATATACGACGCGAACGGGGTGCCGCTGGCCGTGAACGTGAGGACGTTCGAGATAAGGGCGTACCCGATGGATATCAGGAGGGACGAGGATTACGAGAGCACGGCGAATATGTTCGCCCGTCACGGGATACCGATGACGTCGGCGGATTTGAGGGAGCGTGTCGACAGGCAATATGTCGCGCCGTACCGCGCGGTATCGGTGATCGGCAACCTCACGCTGGCGCAGGTTTCCGACCTCGTAATGGACGACGAGTTCTCACGGAGGCTCTTTCCGTCTCCGGTGTGGCGCAGGATATATCCGGCCGGGGCTCTCGCGGCTCACGTGGTCGGCTACGTTGGCGAAATTACCAGGGAAGAACTCGAATACCAGCGCGATCTGTACTATCAGGCCGGAGACGTCATAGGCAAGAACGGGATGGAGTCGATGTACGAGGAGCAGCTTCGCGGGACGGTCGGGGAACAGGTCGTCGAGGTCGACTCACGCGGAAGGCCGCTTCGGAACGTGAATTACAACGATCCCCAGAATGGCGCCGACCTGAAGCTGACGCTTGACCTCGCGGCCCAGAGAGAGGCGCTACGCCTCATGGAGGGAAAGAAAGGCGCTCTCGTCGCCATGGACGTGAACGACGGTTCGGTGAAGGTTTTGATGTCGGTTCCCGCTTTCGACACGAATCCCTTAACATGGGGGATATCGGCCGGGGAATGGTCGGCCCTCGCGGGCGACCCGGACAAGCCCATGATGAACCGCGTGACCGGCGGAGCGTATCCTCCGGGTTCCGTTTTCAAAGTGGTGACGGCGGCGAGCCTTTTGATGGAGAAAACGGTCGATACCGGTACGGTTATATCTTGCCCGGGTTATTACCGCGTGGGCACTCCGCCCCGAACATTCCGTTGCTGGAATCGTTCGGGGCACGGCAGAGAAAATATTCACGGCGCGTTGCGCGATTCGTGCGATGTATTTTTTTATGAGAACGGAGTGAAACTGGGCATAGATAAACTGATAGAATGGGGGCGTGAATTCGGGGTTGGGGCGCCGACCGGCGTCGACATACCGGGCGAGGTTGGCGGAAATATCGCGGGACGCGACTGGAAGCGGAGACGTATCGGCGAGTCGTGGTATCATGGCGACACGGTCAACTACGCGATCGGGCAGGGATATCTGCTGATGACCCCGCTGCAGCTCGTCAGAGTGTACGCCGCGTTCGCGAACGGGGGCAAGTTGGTGACGCCCCGGTTCAACAGCGCCAAAAAACCGGAATGGAAAGACGTGAAGGTTTCAAAGGCAAACATGGATATAATCCGGCGCGGGATTCGCGATTCCGTGAAGAGCGGAACCGGCAGGGCGGCCCGCGGTTTCGGTGTGGAAATCGCGGGAAAGACGGGCACGGCGCAGAATTCTCAGGGGGAAGACCACGCGTGGTTCGTCGGATACGCTCCGGCCGACAATCCCAGATACGTCGCGGCGGCGCTGGTCGAGGGCGGCGGTTCCGGCGGATCTGTCGCGGGCCCGCTGGCGGCCCGAATACTCTCGTATCTTCTGGAGCACGATAAATGAGGTGGCGACGGTGATAAAGCTGAAGGGCATGGCGGGTTCGATAGTGAGGTGTATAATCCCCGAGGAACTGCCGACGGCGGATTTCAAGTCGGAGTTCGACAAAGCTATGAAACACAGCGGGTCGATTCTCAACGGCGCGCGGATGGCGCTCGATTTCGGCGCCCGCGCCATATCGGAAGCGACAGTCACGGCTTTGCTCTCGGAGTTCGTATGGCCGTCAGGGGCAACGGCCGTTGCCTGGATAACCTATGACGCCGCCTCGCAGGAACTTCTGAAACGGGCCGGGTTATGCACGTCCGAGCCGGCTCCTCGCGAGGGAAGCCGCGGCAGCGCGCTCGTGCTCCATCGATCCCTTCGTTCCGGACAGCGCGCCGAACACCGCGGCGACGTCATAGTCACTGGTCACGTCAACGACGGCGCGGAAATCATGGCGTCGGGAAACATTACCGTCCTCGGGCGTCTCAACGGTCTGGTTCACGCCGGTTACGAGTGCGGAGACGAAGACTCGGACGCGGTGGTGGTGTCGAGATGCATGGAAGCCCTGCAAGTCAGGATAGGCGGTAAAATAGGTTCGCTGGGGCGCGACGCGGAATGGTGGGGCAAACATGTTATAGTGAGCGTCAGGGATGGCGCCGTGCTGATAGAGTATTGGCCTTTCGTAAAGGGTGAAACGGAATCTTGGGGCGCTCCGTAAGCGCATCGGGCCTATGGGTGCCCCAAACCCCGCAAGGGACGAGCCCCTTGACCCCTCATGAGGATCCAGGGAGCCTGCTCCCTGACGGAGTTTGAGGCAGCGCCTCAAGGTTCTAAAGAGGAGGAGTGGTAGGTAGATGGCGCCGCGAGTTATAGTAGTGACCTCCGGCAAGGGGGGAGTCGGCAAGACGACGGCCACAGCCAACATAGCCGCGGCTCTTGCGATATCGGGCAACAAGGTGGTAGCGGTAGACGGGGACGTGGGCCTTCGCAACCTCGATGTGATAATGGGGCTCGAAAACCGCATAGTCTACACGCTGGTGGACGCGCTCGAGGGGAACTGCCGGCTGAACCAGACGCTCATCAAGGACAAGCGTGTCGATAACCTCTTCATGATACCGACGGCGCAGAGCAAGACCAAGGACGCCGTGACGTCCGATCAGATGGTGAACGTCTGCGCGGAGCTCAGGAAGGATTTCGACTTTGTGCTGATAGACAGCCCCGCCGGAATAGAGGCCGGCTTCAGGAACGCGGCCGCCGGCGCCGACGAGGCCTTGGTGATAACGACTCCGGAGGTATCCGCCGTGCGCGACGCGGACAGGATAATAGGGCTTCTGGAGTCCATGGAAAAATCACCGATATTTCTGGTAGTGAACAGAATACGCCCGCAGATGGTGAAGCGCGGCGATATGCTGGGAGTATCGGACGTGCTCGACATCCTGCAGATAGGACTCATAGGCATGATACCGGATGACGAGAACGTCGTCAAAAGCGCGAACGAGGGCAAGCCTTTGACGTTTGGCGACGAGTCGCGGGCGTCCGTCGCGTTCAAAAATATCGCCGCCCGCATAACCGGCGAGAATATTCCGTTCATGAACCTGGAGGCTCCCCAAAAAGGCTTTTTCGCGCGAATCAGGGACGCCTTCGGCGGTGGGAGGTAGAAGCGATGAGTATCAAGTCGATAATTTCCAGCCTTTTGGGTACGGGAGGCGCGCATTCGAAGGACATTTCCCCGGAGAAGCAGTTGAAGGACGTCTCCTCCGGGAAACAGGCGAAGGGCAGACTCGCTTTTATAATAGCGCACGACAGGGTCGACATAGGACCCGGCAAGATGGATCAAATGAAGAAGGACATGATAGAAGTTCTCAAAAAATATTTTGACATCAACGAGAGTCAGATAGACCTGAAACTGGAGAACGAGGAGGGCTCGACGGCGCTTCTCGCGACCATCCCCATCAACTCGGTCTTGGGGAGAAACGGCCGTACGGCGCGTTCGGAATGCTCCTCCCGGAAGTAGGTTACGGTTGGGGCGAAATTCGCGCCGGCCTCGACAGGGTGATGGTCATCCTCATATGCGCGCTTTTCGCGCTGGGGGTCGTCTCGATTTACAGCGCCGGCAAGGAAGTCCGCTCATCCACGGTCGTGTACGTCGCGAGGCAGTTGGTCTGGGGCGGCGTGAGCGCGGCGGTTTACGTCGCCATACTGCGCGTGGGATACCGCAATTTCGTCAGGCTGAGTTTCTGGATGTACGCGGGCACGGTCTTGTGCCTCATAGTCCTCGGCGTCAGGGGGATTGTGTCCGGGGTAACCGTGGCGCGGTGGTTTCAGTTCGGAGGGGTCAGTTTTCAGCCCGCCGAATTGGGCAAGGTGACGCTCATACTTTTCATGTCGCGCTTTTGTTCGAGGAGACCTCCCGAAAACGTGAAAAATTTCTTCGCCGCCCTCGCGATATGCGGGGTCAGCGTATTGCTGATACTGATTCAGCCCGACCTGGGGAGCGCGCTCGTGTACGTCGCGATAATTTTCGCGATACTCACCGTCGCCGGCACGCCCATGAAATATATGGCCTGGCTCTCGGGCGTCGCGTTATGCGCCATGCCCGTCTTATGGAAAGGCATGAGAGAATATCAGAGGCTGCGGCTCATCGTCTTTCTCGATCCCTATATCGACCCGCAGGGCGCGGGATACAACGTCATTCAGTCGCGCATCGCGGTGGGCTCTGGAGGGTTGTGGGGGAAGGGATTCCTTCAGGGAACGCAGGGCAGGCTTCATTTTCTGCCCGCGCCTCATACCGATTTTATCTTCAGCGTGTTCGCGGAGGAATTCGGTTTCATAGGCGGAATTATCGTCATTGTCCTGTTCGCGTGCCTGTTCTGGCGGATACTGCGCGGCGCGTTCCGCACCAAGGACACCGGGGCGAAACTGCTGTGCGTCGGCGTGGTGGCGTGGCTTTGGTTTCAGGTAATGGAGAGCATAGCCATGAGCATGGGTCTCGCCCCAATAACGGGCATCCCGATGCCGCTTTTCAGCTACGGGGGAAGTTCCCTGCTGATGGTCGCGATAGCGCTCGCGCTCGCGCAGAGCGTGGCTATTTCTCCCGTTAAGGAAAAATTCGCTCACATTTGAAGGTATATACAGGCAAACACTTGGGGCTCTGCCCCAAACCCCGCAAGGGGCGAGCCCCTTGACCCCTTTATAATTTTTTTCTTTTTCCTTTCGGGGAAAAGAAAAAAATTGAAGAGGATCCAGGGAGCTTGCTCCCTGGCGGGTTCGGGCAGAGCCCGAGGTTTTGATCCTGCGGGTTTAGGTGGGAATAAAGGAGTTTTTAAAGGTATGATTCGAAGGGACATGCCGGACGAATATTTCTCGCTGCTGGCGTCCGTCAAGCGGCCCGGGCGATACACGGGGGGAGAATGGGGTTCCGTCTCGCGGCGCGACAGCGAAAACGCGAACGCGGCGAGCGTAGCGAGAATATGCCTCGCGTTTCCCGACGTTTACGAGGTGGGCATGAGTTACCTCGGATATCAGATACTGTACTCGCTCGTCAAAACGCTGGATTACGCGGAAGCCGAACGCGCTTACTGTCCGTGGCCGGATATGGAGGAGGGTTTGCGCCGCGCGGGCCTTCCACTCGCGTCGCTCGAGAGCGGGCGTCCGTTGCGCGATTTCGACGCGGTCGGTTTCACTCTTCAGTGCGAATTGTGCGCCACCAACGTGCTCACCATGCTCGACCTGGGAGGGATACCGCTTTTGAGCGCGGAACGCTCGGACGCGGACCCGCTGGTCATCGGCGGCGGGCCCGGAGCGTGCGCCCCGGCTCCGCTCGAAATTTTTTTCGACGCTTTCTGCGTCGGCGACGGGGAGGAAACGCTTCCCGCCGTGCTCTCCGTCCTGAACGAACTAAAAGAACGTCCCAGGGATGAAAAACTCGACGCGCTATCGCGGCTTGAAGGCGTTTACGTGCCGGGCGCGGGACACCCCGCGAGGACGGCGATAGTAGCCGGCCTCGACAACGGATTTATAAACCGCGATATGATAGTTCCAAACATAAGTATCATTCACGATCGCGCGGTTGTTCAGGTGTTCAGGGGCTGTACGCGCGGATGCAGATTTTGCCAGGCCGGCATGACCGGGCGTCCGCGAAGGGAGAGAAGCGCAGCGTCGGTCGTCTCTCAAATCGAAAGCCTGCTCGCGTATACGGGCTGGGACGAGGCTGGTCTGCTTTCCCTCGCGACCTGCGACTGGAGCGCTCTTGGCGACGCGATGGAGAGTTTGTCGGATGTTCTGGCGAAAAATCACATAAAGCTGAGCCTGCCGAGCCTGCGGATGGATTCGTTCTCGGTGGAAATCGCGTCGCGTCTGGAAGGAATGAGGCGCGGCGGCATAACCTTCGCCCCAGAAGCGGGAAGCGAGAGGCTCAGAAGGGTGATAAACAAGGGGCTCTCCGACGACGACGTGAACGCCGCGCTCGACGCCGCGTTCCGATACGGCTGGGATCGAGTGAAGCTCTACTTCATGATGGGACTGCCGACGGAGACGACGGCCGATCTGGACGGCGTGGCGGACATTGCGGGCAGGGCGGTGCATTACGCGCGCAGCAACAAAAAATGCGGCGAAATTTCGGTCTCAGTGGCGGGATTCGTCCCCAAACCGCACACGCCTTTCCAGTGGGAACCGCAGGCCTCGCGCGGCACGCTGCGCGAACGGGGGCGTTATATCAAGAGGCGCGTGAAGGGCGGCAGGATTACCCTGGCGTACCATGAGCCGGATCAGACTTTTCTGGAAGGCGTGTTCGCGCGCGGCGGCGCGGCGCTGGGACGGGCCGTTCTGGAGGCGTGGCGCAGGGGAGCGCGTTTCGACGGATGGACGGAATATTTCGACATAAATCGCTGGGAGGAAGTGTTTCGCGATCTCGACATCGACGCCGAGGAGATATCGACAGGAGAGCGCGCCATCGATCAGCCGCTGCCGTGGGATATGATCGACACTGGCGTCACGAAAGAATTTCTCGCGACGGAGCGCGCGCGGGCATACGCCGGCGCGCCGACCGCCGACTGCGGCGAAGGGACGTGCAACGCCTGCGGATGGAACCGTTTCACCTGCTGCGCGGACGCCCGCCGCGAGAGGGCGTAGGATGCCGCGCGTCAGAATATTTTTTTCAAAGGGCGGGCGCGCCCTGTTCGTCCCGCACGCGGACCTCCCCGTCCTGTTCGCGAGAGCCGCGAGAAGGGCGGGTCTGGAGATGGAATACACGCAGGGTTTTTCGCCGCGTCCCAAAACCGAGTTCGGCCCGCCTCTGCCCGTTGGCGTGGCGGGCACTGACGAACCCGCCGAGTTCTGGCCGCTCGAATGGCGCGGGGAGTCGCCGAGACGATGGGCCGACGCCATGCCGGAAGGATTTGTCATTACCCGCGCGCGCGAGGTATCGGGGCCGTCGCTCAGCAAACTTTGCCGCGGCGCGTCGTACACGATCCGCTTTCTCAACAACGCTTCGCCTCAGGCCGCGGCCGATGTCCTCAAAAGGGAATTCGCGCCGCTCGGCACGTTGATATCTATTGGCGCAAACGATAACGAAGTGAACATCTCCGTGACGGATTTGGAGCGGTCGAGGGTGTCAAAGATGGTAAAGGCGCTCGCCGCCGCCGGATTGAAGTCGGGCTGGCCCGATACGGTAATATCGCGCACGGCCGTCGGGCGGACGGACGCGGCCAACGGCCGCGTTATCCCTTTGAGGGAAGAGGGATCATGAGCTCGCTGCTTGCACCCTCTTCTTTATGCGTTGACAACGTGCGTGTGAAGCAGCACAATGTAATATATAATCAATAAATTGTGAAAGGGTTTTTATTATGACTGTAGCAAATATAAATGTGCGCACTGACAGTGAAGTTAAAGCTGAAGCGACGCAAATATTTGAATTTATCGGACTTGATATGTCAACGGCGATAAATATTAGACCTCCTCGGGAATTAATTTCTATTTTCGAAGTTGATGATCCCACAAATAAGCGACATGCGCAGGGCAAAACGCTTTCGGTGATTGCGATACTTGTTTGCCGTG
Organism: Synergistaceae bacterium; assembly: GCA_031260185.1. Taxonomy (GTDB): domain Bacteria; phylum Synergistota; class Synergistia; order Synergistales; family Synergistaceae; genus JAIRKI01. The sequence goes on from JAIRKI010000053.1 coordinate 12,596, forward strand.
ATTTTGAAGACTTTGATTTTAGCGTTGATATTCTCAATCAGAATATGCTCGCGCGAAATGCGGTGGTTTTCACTCTTTTCTTCGGCGGAAAGCTCCCCTCCTCCGGGCTTTTTCTCAGGTGTTTCACTGTTTTCGTGTAACTTTGCAATACCTTGATATCCGCTATCAC
>JAIRKI010000054.1 GCA_031260185.1 Synergistaceae bacterium
AATTTCTTGAGAATAGCGTGAGCATGATTTACCGGATTCATCGGATTCATCGGATTATCTTTATCCGGCAAACCCTTCAATTCCTTTGACGTGTATGCCATGCTTTCCAAAGAGAGTTCTTGAATGAGTTTGGTGATAGTTAAAAAATATGTTGATAATCCGACATAGAAACCAGAGATCAAGTAAACGCAAGGATTTAAGGTCACTAACATAATGCCAGTAATTCGCGTCATTGGCGCACATCTAAACAATATTTCAACACGTTTTCATACTATCACCATGAGTTTTGCGTGTGCTGACTCTCCATCATGGATGAGCGTTGAACCCTGTTTTATGTGGCTCCGAAAAACATCCAGTGTCTTCTTTTGCGAAGGTTTGCCCTTTCCCTCAACGAGAAAGACAGTGCGTTGCTTATCAGTTGCAACCCCAATGCAAATTTGATTTCCAGACAAACCCCGCAATTTGTCGCCGCCCTCTTTTCGGACTATGTTTTCTGAGCGAACAGAGTAGAAAGTTTCGTCGAGCCATACAAAATCGGACAACATACTGTCGTCCTGTATGCCTTCAAGTGTCAAAGAGAGCTTCCGCAACCGGTATCCGGACGTTGTAAAAGCATTCTTGTTGTTCCACGAATCCGCCGTGAATTGCTTAGAATGTTTCCGGAGGTGGTCCTAATTCCCGGGACCATTATAATTGCGGAAATTTTCCGTTTAGCCGCGTGAAATAGTATAATCGCTACTTGTGAAATTATTTTCGGAGGTAATTTATCCCTTGGATGACGCGAGCGGCGGAAAATTCGATCTGATATCCCCCTGGCCGGTCTCCGGCGACCAGCCCGAGGCGATAGAGCGGCTGTGCGGAGGGTTCGGCGAGGGCTTCCGTATGCAGACGCTGCTCGGCGTCACGGGCAGCGGCAAGACCTTTACAATGGCGAACGTCATAAACCGCCTTCAGCGGCCGGCGTTGGTCATGGCGCCAAATAAGACGCTCGCCGCGCAGTTGTACAGCGAGTTCAAGGATTTTTTTCCCAACAACGCGGTTCATTATTTCGTCAGTTATTACGACTACTACCAGCCGGAAGCCTACGTCCCGGCGCGGGATATTTACATCGAAAAGGACGCCTCCATAAACGAGCGCATCGAAAAACTCCGGCTCGCTACCACAAAGGCGCTAATCGAAAGGCGCGACGTAGTGGTGGTGGCGAGCGTGTCCTGCATCTACGGGCTGGGGAAAAGGCGAAACTACGAGGAGGCGGTGTTCCGATTCGCCGTGGGCGACAACTGGCGCATGAGGGACTTCATGACGCGTCTGCTGGACAACTACTACAAGCGCAACGACTCGGCGTTCTCGCCCGGCGTCTTCCGCGTCCGCGGCGACGTGATGGAACTCTACCCGTCGTACAGCGACACGGCCCTGCGCGTCTCGTTCTTCGACGAGGAAATAGAGCGCGTCGACGAGATCGACCCCGTATCCGGGCGCACGATTCAAAACGTCTCCAACACCGCCATATTTCCGGCGAAACATTACGTCGTCAGCGACGACGCGATAGTAACCGCGAAAGAGAAGATCGAGGCGGAACTCGCGGCGTGCCTGGCGGATTTCAGGAGAAAAGACAAGCCGCTGGAGGCCGAACGCCTGGCGAGCCGCACCAGATACGACCTGGAAATGCTGTCGGAAGTCGGGTACTGTTCGGGAATAGAAAATTATTCGCGCTTCCTCGACGGGCGCGAACCGGGCGAAGCGCCCGGCACGCTGATGGATTTCTTTCCAGAGGATTTTTTGTTGTTTCTCGACGAGTCTCACATGACGGTGCCGCAGATAAGGGGGATGTACAACGGCGACAGGGCGCGGAAGGAAGTGCTGGTCGAACACGGTTTCAGGCTACCCTCGTGCCTCGACAACAGGCCGCTCAAATGGAACGAGTTCGAGGGGTTCATGAAGAGCGTGCTTTTCGTGTCGGCCACGCCGGGAGATTACGAGACGGAACGCTCGTCGCTCGTGGCCGAACAGCTGATAAGGCCGACCGGCCTGCCGGATCCCGTGATCGAAGTGCGCCCCGCGATGGGGCAAGTCGATCATCTTCTCGCGGAACTGCGCGCCGTCGCGGCGAGCGACGAACGCGCCATCGTGACGACGCTCACAAAAAGGGCGGCGGAGGATTTGGCCAAATACTACGCGGAACTGGGGCTCAAAACGCAGTACCTCCATTCGGAGATGGACACTTTCGAGCGGGCGGAAGTGCTGCGCGACCTGAGGCTCGGGGTTTATTCAGCGGTCATAGGCGTGAACCTGCTCCGCGAGGGGATAGACCTGCCGGAGGTGTCGCTGGTCGCGATCACCGAGGCGGACAGGGAGGGTTATCTTCGCTCGTACCGCTCGCTCATTCAGATGATAGGCAGGGCGGCGCGAAACGCGGCCGGGCGCGTCATCCTCTACGCGGACAGGATGACCGACAGCATCGAGACGGCGATTCGCGAGACCGATCGCCGCCGCGCGATACAGACGGCTTTCAACGAGGAACACGGAATAATCCCGCGGACCATCAAAAAAGCGGTGAAAGATATGCTGCCCGCTGAGTTGATGGAAGGGCGTGAGGACGAGCGCGTCATCGCCGCGGCGGACGGAGAATCGAGCCCCGAGGCGGGGCGGCGGAATGTCCGCGAACTGGAACGCCGGATGTGGGAGGCGGTCGAGCGCCTCGATTTTGAGCTTGCGGCGGAACTGAGGGACACGATCAACGGATTGAGGGGTCAGGTCAATGAACACAGCGGATCATCAATGGATAAAAATAAGAAGCGCCCGTCAGCACAATTTAAAAAACATAGACGCAGATCTGCCAAAAAATAAAATCGTGCCGCTGACCGGGCCTTCGGGTTCCGGCAAATCGTCGCTGGATTCGACGACACTCAGGATATGTTTGAGCGGCGCGGCGACGAGTGGTAATGCGGTTGTCAAACCGTATGCTTTACTTCAATACGCGACTCACGAATTTAGGGCGTGTTGACGCTATACAAGAATAGAGTTATAAATTATGCATGAAACTTACTTTAGACCAATACAATAAGATAAAACATGTTCTTCCGGTACAACGGGGTAATGTCGAGACA